>USJP01000185.1 GCA_900555105.1 uncultured Coriobacteriaceae bacterium
GCAGCGAGATGTGCGAGGTGGCCTTGAAGCTCAAGCCGGAGTTGATGACGTAGCCTTCGAGGGTGTACGTGGGAGGCACCTGCAGGGCGGCGGAGGCCACGATGGCATCGAGCTCTGCGGCGCCCACGCGCTCCTTGTTGGCAGCAATCTTCTTGAAGGCCTCGAACACCGCGGCTGCATCCTCGTCGGAGAGACTGTAGCCCAGGCGCTCGACGTACTGCATGACGGTGTCCTGGTCGTCGCTAGCAGTGAGCACGACGCCCTCAACGGCCTCGGAGACGGTGCCGGTGAACTGGGCGGCCTTGGAACGCTCGTCACAGCACAGGCGGGCGACCTGGTTCATAGCACGCTTGAGCTCAGTCACGCGGACATGGCTCTGGGCACCCAGGGAGTCGGCCTTCGCGGCGAGAATCCTGGCCACGTTGTCGAGCGCGACGACGCCCATGGGATAGGACGTGGCCTTGACCAGAGAGGCACCGGCCATGACACCGGCAACGGCGCAAGCATCGGCCATATTGAGGTTGTTGCAGCAGGAAATGCCCAGGTCGATGTCCTTGAGCTGGGGTGCAGCCTCGTAGAGGTCAGCGATGAACTGGGCGAACTCCTCGGGAAGCATGGAGCCGGCGGCGTCGCACACCGTAACCGTCTTGGCGCCGGCGGCCACCACGGCGTCGATAATCTTGGCCAGGTAGGCAACATCGGTGCGGGTGGCGTCGATGGCGACGAACTCGACGTCGTCGGTCAGCCCAGCGCACTTGGCAACGGCTGCGGCGACGTCGGCGATGAGCGCGTCGGCCTTGCTGCGCTGGATGTACTCCATGCAAGAGGGGCTCACGGCCGCCTCGACCTGCAGGCGAACGCTCTTTGCGCCCTTTGCTGCGCTCCAGACCGCCTCAATGCTCTCGTCATCCATCTTCACCGGCACAGCAAGCGTGCTGTTCTTCACCAGAGAGGCGATGGACTTGATGCGCAGGCTGTCTACCTTGGAGGATTCGATGCCCTCGACCTCGATGGAGCCCACACCGATACGGTCTAGGATCTTCACGATTTCAAGCTTTTCCTTGAAGGATAGGGAAAGCGCCTTGGAGGCAGCGGCCTCCCTCATCGTGATGTCACTGACGCGTATATCTCTCATGTGCGACTCCTGACTCATACGAACGTCTTTTTTGAAGAGTATCTGCGGCTAACTCGGCTGCAACACTCGCGGGCAGTCAAATGTCTACCATAGTTAAAAGATGCATTATCGCATCTCGTGCGTTGCTAAGCTGCACAAAGTGTGTTTTTTGATGTAAGTTAACCGAGTGTTTATACACGTGCATGAATTAAAGGGGGCAATAATGCCCATAGTCGACGCTCACGTCCACATCTACCCGAGCAAGATAGCCCAAAGGGCCGTTGAGAGTGTGCGCGGGTTCTACAGCCTTGGCGCAGTAGAAGGAGTGGAAGGCACAGTCGAGAGCCTTCTTTCCCATAAGGACTCCCCCATCACGCACCGCATCGTATACAGCGTCGCCATCAAACCCTCCAACGTCGCCAGCATCAACGACTTCATCGCCGAGGAGTGCGCGACGCACCCCAACCTCTTCGGCTTCATGGCCATGCACCAGGACTTCGAGGACCCCGAGGCCGAGATCGAGCGCGCCATGGGCCTGGGCCTGCGCGGCATCAAGCTGCATCCCGACACGCAGGCCGTGAACGCCGACGACCCGCGCCTCATGACGATTTACGAGATTGCCCAGGCCAAGCACCTGCCCGTGGTGATTCACTCAGGCGACTACCGCTATGACTACAGCCATCCCCGCCGCATCGCTCATGTGCTCCACGCATTCCCCGAGCTCGTGGTGGATGCCGCGCATTTCGGCGGCTGGAGCATCTACGACATCGGGGCAGATTTCCTGCGCAGCGAGCGCTGCTTCGTGGACACGAGCTCCTCCATCGCCTTCGTAGGCAAGCGCCACTTCCACGAGCTCATCAACCTCTACGGCGTCGAGCGCGTCCTCTTTGGCTCGGACTTCCCCATGTGGAACCCCGAGGACGAAATCCGCCAAGTAAGCGAACTTGGCCTCTCTCAGCATGACTTTGAGCTTTTGACCTGGCATAACGCTGAGACGTTCCTAGGGACGACAATCAGGTAGGCGACAAAGTCGGCATGTGGCGCCCCGAGGCGACCGAGTCCGGCCGCCACGACCTGGGGGTCGAAAAATCCCGTGCGATGCAAGCTTTTCTGACGATGCTACCCCCCTGCGAGCACCGGGTTGAAGAATCCAACGTTTCTGAGGCCATTCGGCCGTAAAAGCGCGATATTTCTCAACCTATTGCTCGCCAAACAACGTCAAGCGCATCAAAAAGCCTCCCATTCCCCGGACGTCACTTTTTCTTCGTCCAAGGAATGGGAGGCAACTCATACACAGGCTTGCGGGCATTCGGGTTTTGACAACGTCCCCGTCAGGCCGTGAGGCCTTCTTACTTACCTGTCGGTGGCGGCAGGGTCGGTCATGGAATAGGGGTCTTCCACCGCGTCGAGGGTCTCCTCATCGAGCAAACCCTGCTCAAGAACCAGTTCGCGCACACTGCGCTTGGTGCGCAGGGCCTCCTTGGCCACAGCGGCAGCCTTGGCGTAACCGATGTAGGGACACAGCGCCGTAGCCACACCCACGCTCATCTCCATGAGCTCGCGGCAACGCTCACGGTTGGCCGTGATGCCGGCGATGCAGTTGACTGTCAGCGTGTCGATGGAATTGCGCAGTACGTCGATCTCTTCGAACAAAGCGCGGAAGATGACCGGCTCGAACGCGTTGAGCTCCATCTGGCCCGCCTCGACGGCCATGGAAACCGTCACGTCGTTACCCATGACAAGGAATGCTGCCTGGTTCACGACCTCAGGGATGACAGGGTTCACCTTGCCGGGCATGATGGAAGAGCCGTTCTGCATGGCCGGCAGGTTGATCTCGCCGAAGCCCGTGCGCGGACCGCTCGACAGAAGGCGCAGGTCGTTGCACATCTTCGAGATGGACATGGCGCAAGACTTAACGGCGCCCGAAACGGCGGCGAAGGCGTCGAGGTTCTCGGTTGCGTCGAACAGGTCGGCTGCCTGGTGCAGCGGGTAGCCCGTGAGCGCCACGAGGTTGGGCACGATGGTGCGCAGGTAGTACGGGGGCACGTTGATGGCAGTGCCGATTGCGGTGCCACCCAGGTTCACGGCGCACATCTCGCTTTTCACCGAGGCAATGCGCTCCTCGCAGCGCGTCACCATCGACGAGTAGCCGTGGAACGTCTGGCCCAGGCGCATGGGGACGGCATCCTCAAGCTGGGTGCGCCCCATCTTGAGCACGTCATCGAACTCCTCCGACTTGCGGTCAAGCTCGGCGCGCAGGGCCTCGAGGCTCTTCTGGAGCGTGCCGAGAAGATCGAGCACCGTGAGCTTGCCGGCAGTGGGGATGACATCATTGGTCGACTGCGACATATTGACATGGTCGTTGGGATGCACGGCCGCATAATGGCCCAAGGGGTCGCCAAGCATCTCGCCGGCGCGGTTTGCCAGGACCTCGTTCATGTTCATGTTGGCGCTGGTGCCCGCACCGCCCTGAATGTTGTCGACGATGAACTGGTCGGCCAACCTACCAGCCATGACCTCTTCACAGGCCCCGATGATGGCAGCGGCCTTCTCGGGGTCGAGGCTTCCAGCCGCGCGGTTGGTAATGGCGGCGGCCTTCTTCACCAGGGCAAGGTTGCGGATAAACATCGGGTGCATGGGCTGGCCCGTGATGGGGAAGTTACGCTGCGCGCGCAGGGACTGCACGCCGTAGTAGGCATCAACCGGAACGTCCATCTCGCCGATGGAGTCCTGCTCGCGACGAGTGGCCTGCACGCCTGCCTGGGTATCCATCGGGGCGGCCGTCGTGGCCGGCTTGGCGCCCTCAATATTTTGGCACATAACGTCTCCTTTTTGAACGATAAGGCGACCACAGATTGGGCCGCCTCGTCGGAAGTGTTTCGACTATGTTACGCCGCCATTATGCGCATCATTGCCCCAGTTGTCGACCATCAATCGGCAGACAGCACCCCACAGGCCCGCTTGGGCAGGAGTGTCTACCGCTCGCGCGACACGTCCGCACAAGGACTACTTCACACCCAAGAACGCCTCGAGCTCTTTGCGGCTGTGAATGCCCATTTTTTGATAAATGTGCTGCACATGAGCCTTGACTGTCCCCTGTGCCAGGAACATATCGGCTGCGATGGTGGGCACAGTTTTCTTCTGGGCCAAAAGGCAGAGGATCTCTTCCTCGCGCGCCGTAAGACCGTAGAGGTCACGCGCCTGCGCAATTGCCACAAGAGGAGCAGGGGAACCCACCGCGCTTCCCTCTCGCCCCGTATCTTTTCCCTCGCTTCCGAGACCGCCCTGCGCAACCATCTGCCAGTTCGCGTTCAGACCCTGCTCGCTCAACAACAAGAAGCTCGATACAACCACCGCAAGCGCCAAAATGACGCAGAGGCTCGCCGACAAATCCCCGTTGGCAAGCTCGAGGTTTCGGTAACAGGCGTTCCCCAAAAACAGACCTGTATACGCGAATGCCCGCGTGATCCCCAACAGCCAAAGAGCCG
>USJP01000186.1 GCA_900555105.1 uncultured Coriobacteriaceae bacterium
GCCTGGGCAACGCCCGTGAGGCTCACGTCCTGATCCTCGTTGAGGCCGCGTACAGCCGCTCTTCCCGAAAGCCATTCGAGCACTGCGGCAGAAAGCCCGTTTGCCCCCGTGTAACGCACGGCATCTTCCAGGGCCACGTATGACAGGCCTCGGATATGCCCTGCTTTTGCGAGGTTCATTGCTTGGCGGTAGGTGAAGGTACCCTTGCGCACGAGGATGCCTGCGAGACGCACGTCGTCGCAGTCCGCGACTTTGCCGGCCTTGATTGCGGTGCGCACGCGTTCCAGTACGGCGTCGAACTGGGTAAAGGGCACCTCAACCGCATGCAAAGTGCCTGTCTGACTAGGGCTGTTCAGCGATTTAAGACAATCCGCGTATGTGAGGGCGGCCGACTTGCGATAGATGCTCTCAACACCTCGAGCGACCCTGACCTTACCCTCAAGGAGAGCTTCGGAAGCCTCTTCCATGAGCTTGTCGGACCCGTGTGCCAGTCGCATGCATTGTCGCGCCAGGGTGTCAAACTTTTCGGCATCCTGGCAGGTGATGCCTGCGATGCAGGGTTTGTTGGCGTGCAGGCTTATAAACGAGGGGTCGAAGTTGCGCCAGCGCAGGTAGTGATAGCCCGCGCCGTCGTCTTGCGACCAGTCCACGTCATCGTCCTCTTCGCCTGACGGGCCATCTTTCAAGAAGATGCCCTGACCTGTCACCACGAGACCGTGTGTGCGCGTGCCGAACGTCACGTCAGCCCAGATGATGTCCTGCTCGCAGGGCACGGGCAGCGTCTTCTTGATATGCTTGATGGCTCGCTCGGTGAGTTTGGTCTGTGTGGGGCCCAGGGCCGCAAGCACCTGGGCACCCAGATAAGGCAGCTTGACCCCGCCCGTTGATGCGGGCAGAGCCTTGACGCTAGTTGCCATTGGACCTCGCTTCGTCGAGCAAGGGCGTCATCTTGCCTTGCGACACAAGCGTGAGGTGCTGCGTTGCGCGCGAGATGGCGGTGTACAGGCGATGCTTCGACAGCTCGTCGTCGCCGTATTCGTCGGCTTGAGCGTCGGCCACGATGACACGGTCGAACTCCAGGCCCTTTGCGAGTTTGAGGTCGAGCAGCACGCATCCCGCCTCGGGCAGGCGGCCCTTGCCGTCCATGAGGCGCGGCGCAAGCTCGCCCATGCGGTCGCGCAGCTTGCGGTCGAGCCAGCGGGTACGCTTGCCGTTGCCGGCAATCACGGCGCACAGGCCGCCCTCGTTCTTGCCCGACTCCAACGCAGTTTCCAATGCCTGGAAGTATTCCTCGTCGTCCAGGCATTCTTTAAACTTGACCGTATGGCCAGGCCTGCGCACCGAGGAGACGTTCATGCCCTCATCGCGCTTCATGAGTGTGGTGAACACTGCGGTAATCTCGGGCGAGGAACGGTAGCTGGTCATAAGCTCGCAGGTGGCAACGCCGCCGCGCACTTCTTTGAACAGCTGCTCGATTTGCGCGAAGCTTGCTGTGCCTTCCCAAATCGCCTGGTTCTCGTCGCCGAGCATAAGGAAACGCGCGTTGCAGAAGTAACGCGCCAGCACCATGAGCTGTGCGGCGGAGTAGTCCTGCACCTCGTCGATGACCACGAGCTTGGCGGCCTCGTCTACCTTGCCCGCCAGCTGCACCTTCAGGTACAGCCACTCAATGGCCGTCAGACTGCTTGCGCCGAGCATGCGCATGCCGATGCGGTCCAGGCGAAGCCAGCCGGCGTTCTCCACCATCTCGACGTAGGGGGCACAGAGCTGCTCTACGTAGTCGCGCGTGCAGTCGGCCACGTCCTCCTCGTCGTTGGGGTCGACGAGTCGGCCGAAGATGCGCTCTTGCTCGTCGGGGTCCATCGTGGTGACCTCGTCCTTCATGGCGGCGCTGGTCGCAAGCTGGTTGATGCGCGCATCAAGCTTGTCGAGCAGGTCTTCTTCCACCACGCAGCACAGGCGTGGACCCGGCTTGGTCCTGCCCAAGAACCGCTCGACGGTCTTCCATATTTGCTGGGCGCTCAGCAGCTGGTGCTCGCCGGCAACGATGTCGTGCATGTCCTCAGGCTCGAGTTGAAGCGTCTTGAGGCCCTCGTCGATGCGCTTGAGCGACTCGGCTGCGGTCTCGGCTCCCAGGGAGCGGTCGCCCGGGCCCACAAGCTCCATGAGCTCTGCCCAGGTGAGAGCGTTGGGGTTCTTTTCGCCCAGCTCGGGAAGCACGTTTGCGATGTACTTCTTAAACACGGGGTTGGGCGTTACAAGATATACCTGGTCGGCGCGCAAGCTCTCACGGTCGCGGAACAGCAAGAACGCGATGCGCTGAAGCAACACCGAGGTCTTGCCGCTGCCTGCCACGCCGCGTACCAGCATTGCAGGCACGTTTTCGTGACGGATGACAGCGTTCTGCTCCTTCTGGATCGTTGCCGTGATGGCCTGGAGCTGTGAGGAGCGCTGCGAGGTGAGCGAAGCCAGCAGCAGCGGGTCCTCAATGGCCACCGAGGTGTCGAAGTAGCACTTCAGCACATCGCGTTCGATGTCGAACTGACGGCGAAGCTGCAGGTCGGCCTTGATCTCGCGGCCGTTTGCCCAGTACGAGGTCTGCCCCATATCTTGGTTATAGTAAGCCTCGGCCACCGGCGATCGCCAGTCCACTACAATGCGGCGATGCAGCTCGTCGGCCATGCCGGTCGAGCCCAGGTAGATGTCGCGTGCCGTGGGCTTTCCGGCAATCTGCAGCCTGATATGGGCGAAGTAGGGCTTCTTGAGAAGCAGGCGCAGACGGTTGATGGTCTCAACGTCGGCATCGTTTGCCAAGTTGAACGACTCAATCACGCTGTTTGCGGCAGCGACGTTGGCATACGTCTCCATCGAGAGGTCGTCGCCCTCGAAGTCGGGGGCAATCTCCTCGCGCATGTTTGACTTGTATTCCCTGATCTCGGCCAGGTTTGCCTCAAGGCGCTCGGAGGCCGTGCGCTCGAGCTCCTGCAACTGACCGTAGACTCGGCTGAGATGTGCCTGCTCTTCGGCAAAAATCTTATCTTCCACTTACTGTGACACTTTCTCATCGATGAGGGTCTTCGAGGCGTCGTACACCCAATCTGCCAGCTTGTTGGTGGGATGTTCCTTCTCGTCGAGCATCTCAACTTCCTCAATCCTGCAGTAAGAGGGGCAACCGTGCTCAGCCGCCATCTTGGCGAGGGGGCCCTTTACGGCGGTTGCGAGGTCGATCAGGTCGAACTCTTCGCGCGCCTCGTCCAGGGTACGATGCACGATGGAGTCAGTCTCCATGTTGCGTCCCTGGTTTACAATGCCCCAGCTCACAACGTACACGCTCATCTTCAAACCCCTTTTCTCTCATGCCGAAGCCCCTTGCTATGAAACCGCGAGGGGCCGCTTGGTCGCGCATGTTGCGCGCTGCCAACCAGCATACTCGTCGGCAGGACACGAACACAGTAATTAAATGTCCTATTGTATGGTTGAGTTCCCTCATGTTTTCTTTGACCTTGCGGTGAATGAATAAAGCCCACGAGTCGGCCATACCCCGTTCGTGCGAACTGTTGTGCTGCCTGTCATGGCTGATGCTTACAGGCTTTCAAGGGGGTATCATGTTCCCGTTTAAGAGACTAACTGGCTTCGATACATCCAAGGAGTGTATGTATGTCGAGTGAGAATAGGCGCAGGTCTTCCCAGCGCGGCGCCTCGGGTGCGTCCCGCTCTGCCTCTGGTTCTGCCTCCGGTCATGGACCCAAGTCTAGCAAGCCCCGCTCTGCCTCTGGAGCCGCTTCTGGCCGTGGGCCCAAGTCCGGAAAGCCTCGCCCCAAGCAGGATGAGAAGGCCAAGGCAGCAGCCCGCGCCCGCCGCAAGGCCAAGCAGGAGGCCCGCAAGACGGGTGTCCCCGGCGAGGAGGTCCAGCAGCCCCACGATCCCATCCTGCGTGTCCGTGATTTCACGAGCGTAGACTTCAGCCAGCTTTCGTACATCATGCCCCCCGAGTGGTTGTTCGATGGCCTGACCGACGAGCAGAAAACCGCCCAGGCAAACATGGACTTTGCTGGTGTGCTCCGTGCAAGCAACATTCGCCTTGTGGCGACCATCGACGATGGTACCAACTACGACCCGGTTCTCGTCGGCATTGCCTTTGCCTCCACGGCGCGCCTACCTGAGCCCAAGGATGCCTTTGTTTGGAAAGATGTCTATGAGAAGGCCTCCGAGACGCTGCGTTACGGTGCCCAGCCTGCCCGAATTGCCCGCACCTATGAACTGCAGCTTGGCGAGCGCGGACAGATGCTCATCGACGCAGCCGGTGAGGCGCGCGGCGAAGACACCGAGCTCGAGCTTTTTGTCGTGAACCCCGAGTATCGCTCCCATGGCGTGGGCAAGGCTCTGATGGCCGAGTTCCAGAAGAGGCTCGAGAATCTTGGCACCCAGAGCTACTGGCTCCAGACCGATTCCACCTGCACGTGGCAGTGGTACGAGAACCATGGCTACACGCGTGTGGCAGACGTCGAGCTCTCTGCTGATTACCCCATGCCCCCCACGGGCGAGCCCTTGATGCCGCGGACGCACTTGCCCTCGCACTGGTGCTCCTGCG
>USJP01000187.1 GCA_900555105.1 uncultured Coriobacteriaceae bacterium
GTGCAGATGACCAGTGTGTCGATGTAGACGGACAGGCTCTGCACGAGGCCCTGCTTCACGGGGTGGGAAACGCTCGCGGTGGCGGCGGCGTTAGGCGCGGAGCCCATACCGGCCTCGTTGGAGTACAGGCCGCGCTTGATGCCCAGCATGACGACCGAACCGGCGAATCCGCCGAAGATGGACTGCCAGTCGAAGGCCGAGGCGAACATGAGGCCGAAGACGGCAGGCAGGTCGGTGATGTTGGAGAACGTGGTCCACATAGCAATGGCGATGTAGACAATCGCCATGACGGGCACGATAATAGAGGTGATGACGCTGATGCGGCGCGCACCGCCGAAGATGACGAACGCCGTCATGACGGCAAGCACGATGCCGCAGGCAATAGCGGCCTTGTGGCCGAGAGCGCCCTTGCCCGTGTAGTACTCAAGCGAGCTGGCCGCATTGAATGCCTGCAGGCCGTTGAAGCCAAACGCGAAGCACAGGATGAGCAGCACAGCGAAGACGACGCCGAGCCAGCGATGCCCCAGGCCCTGCTCGATGTAGTAGGCGGGGCCTCCGCGGAACTCGCCGTCCTTGCCCCTCACCTTGAAGATTTGGGCGAGCGTGGACTCGATGAAGGCCGAGGCGGCGCCCACGAGCGCCATGACCCACATCCAGAAAACGGCACCCGGGCCACCGGTGGCGACGGCGGTGGCGACGCCGGCGATGTTGCCCGTGCCCACACGGCTCGCCGTGGACACCATCAGCGCCTGGAACGACGAGATGGCGTGCCCGCCCTCAACGTGCTTCTTCTCCGTGAGCTGGGTGAACATGTCCTTGATATAGCGAATCTGCACCGCGCGGGTACGAATCGTGTACCAGATACCCGTGAACACAAGCAGCGCCAACAGGATGTAGGTGTACATGAAGCCGTCGATATCGCCTGTCACCTTGACAAGCCATTCGTTTATATCCACAGCGAGCCCCCTCTTTTTCTCGTCGGATGAGCATTTAGGCAGGTTAACACACCAGAAGCAATCCAACAACGAGAAAAGGCGCCCCTCCCGAAGGAGAAGCGCCCAAAGAGGGGGTTTACAGCCTGTCTTACTCCCAGGGAGTCAGCTGGGCGACGTTCATGCCGGCGATGTAGCCAAACGTGAAGCCGGGGCCCAGGGTTCCACAGGCGCCGTTGTAGAAGAGGCCCGGGCCGCCGATGCCGGAGTTGTTGCCGGATGCATACAGACGGGGGATGACCTCACCGGTGACGGAGAGGACCTCAGCGTTCTCGTATAAGTGGCGAATCAAGGACCCCGGACACAAGCTTTCGAAAGCTCTTCCGCCGAGCCAAAGCACCTTCCAGGATCGCTCTTTTAGGCTAGTGTCTGTTCGTGGTACAATTTGGCCACAGTTAGGTAAAGGAGGGTCCTGATGCCTGTTTGTGTACCGGTTCGAGATATGAAAGATACCGCGGCGTTTGCCTCTCTCGTTGAACGGGAGCGCGATGTCACAGTGACGCGCAATGGATACAGCGCGATGCATTGCCTGAGCAACGAAGAATACGAGGCGCAGCGCGAGGAAGTCGCTAAGGCAAAACTTCTCTCTCGCATGTTGCTTGCCGAAACCGAAATTGCCTCGGGTGATTACACGGACTTCTCGGCCTTCTCTGCCTCGATCCGTCAGCGCTATGACCTATAAGGCAGTCATCACCCGCGAGGCGCAGCGCGAATACGAGTCCATAGTCTCATATTTGGCCTCAACCCTGCTCAGCCCTGCGGCCGCAAACGAATTCATGAACGAGTTCGACCACCAGATAACCCTGGTATGTGAGATGCCCCTCATGCATCCGCTGTCGCATCTACCCGAACTCGTCGCACTCGGATATCGCCCCATCCACATCAAGCGTTATGTAGCCTTGTACAAAGTCACCACCGACAAAATCGTTATCGCCCACATCTTTCACCAAACGCAGGACTATGCTCGGCTCGTATGAGCATCCTCAGCACACGAAACCCCGCAGGTTCCTCGCCCTCCTTCAGGGCTTGAAACCTGCGGGGTTTCTTCTTACACGCGTATTGCAGGCGGAAACCCTTACTTCTTCTCCGATGCGTAGAAGGTGGCCTCGGGTGCCATGTCGGCGACGGACTTGCCGTCAACGGCAGGCTCGGTGAGGAACTCCTCGACGCGGGCCAAGGGCGACGTCACGTCGGTGTAATGCCCTTTGTCGTTGAGCGCGGCGGTGTCCTGAACGCGCCAATAGTTCTCGTTGGCGTCAGTCAGGTAGTAGGAAGCACCAGCGTAGTCCATGTACACGGCATGCTTGGCGCTCAGGTAGGACGAGAGCTCCTCAGGTGCGATTTGAAGCGGTTCAGCAGCTTTGAGACCCATGATGCGCTCCTTTGCTCCGTGACCCCGCCATCCACGGCAGGGTACCTTTTGCTCCGCCTTTCGGCGACGTAAGAGACAGTATATTGTTTTTTGCAGGAATTGTGAATAAGATATCTGACATGCACGCATGTTCGGTTTCAAGCTCGTGTCTATGCCCCCCGCCGCGCCGCCAAACGGCAGCCTGAGTCAGGGGGCCGTCAATGTCGAGGTTAGGAGACTGGTATGGCTGCACCTCAGACCGATAAGGTTCGCAACGTAGTCCTTGTGGGACAGGGAGGCGTCGGCAAGACTAAGCTTGCCGAGGCCATGCTGCATCTCACCGGCAAGACCGCCCGCCTGGGAGGCCACGCCGGCTCGAAGCCCACGCTCGACTTCGATCCCGAAGAGAGCAAGCGCAACTTCTCCATCTCCACCTCCATCGCGCCCGTGGAGCACAAGGGTTGCAAGATCAACGTTCTCGACGCCCCGTGCTACCCCGACTTCATCGGCGACGCCTACGCCGCCATCTCCGTGGCCGAAACGGCCCTTTTCGTGGTTGACGCGGTGGAGGGACCCCAGCCCACAACTGTGAAGCTGTGGTACGCCACCGACGAGCAGCCCGTCGCGCGCGCCGTCTTCATCAACCGCATCGACAAGGACAACGCCGACCTCGACCTCACCATGGCCGGCCTGCAGGATCGCTTCGGCAACCACCTGGGCCTCGTCAGCATCCCCATGGGTGTCGGCCCCGACTTCAAGGGCCTCATCGACGTCATCCACATGCAGGCCCGCACCTACGATGCCGAGGGCAAGGAAATCGTGGGCGAGATTCCCGCCGAGTACGCCGACGCCGCCGCCTCCGCACGCGAGGCCCTGTGCGACCTGGCCGTTGAGGCCGACGAGGAACTCATGATGAAGTACCTCGAGGGCGAGGCCCTTACCCAGGAGGAGCTCGAGGGCCTTCTGGGCACCGCCATCGCCCAGCGCATGCTCGTGCCCGTCTACGTGGGCGCAGCCGTGCAGGAGAAGGGCGTCAACGCCCTGCTCGACGACATCGTGACCTACTTCCCCACCCCCACCGATTTCGGCGAGATGCCCCTCACCGACGGCACGATGCTCAAGATCAGCTCCGCCGACGAGCGCCCCGTCGCCTTTGTCTTCAAGACCCTGAACGACGCCCAGACGGGCCGTCTGTCCTTCCTCAAGGTGCTTGCCGGCACGCTCGAGCCCGGCATGGAGCTCATCTGCGCGCGCACCCAGTCCTCCGAGCGCCTGGGTCACCTCTACCTCATGTGCGGCCGTGAGACCACCGACGTCAAGAAGGCCCTGGCCGGCGACATCATCGTGGTGCCCAAGCTCGAGGTCAACACCGGCGACACCCTGAGCGCCACCGGCAAGGTCGAGGCCCAGGCCTTCCGCTTCTCCAACTCGCTCTACCAGGTGGCCATCCGCGCGAAGAACCGCAACGAGGAAGACAAGCTCAGCGCCTTCCTTGAGAAGACCTGCGACGCCGACCCCACCATCAGCGTCACACGCAACGAGGAGACGCACCAGACCGTGGTGAGCGCCGTGGGCGAGGCCCAGGTAAGCGTCATGGTGAACCGCCTGGCCGAGCGCACCGGCGTCGAGGCCATCCTCGAGCCCCTGCGCATCCCCTATCGCGAGACCATTCGCAAGGCTGCCAGCGCCCAGGGCCGCCACAAGAAGCAGACGGGCGGCGCCGGCCAGTTCGGCGACTGCTGGCTGCGCCTCGAGCCCAACCCCGGCGGCGGCTATGAGTTCCTCGACGAGATCGTGGGCGGCAAGATTCCTCGCCAGTACATCCCTGCAGTGGACAAGGGCATCCAGGAGACCCTCACTGAGGGCGTCCTGGCCGGCTATCCCATGGTCGACGTGAAGGTCGCCTGCTACGACGGTTCCTACCACCCCGTTGACTCCAGCGAGATCGCGTTCAAGACGGCCGCCCGCATCGGCTTCCGTGCCGCTGCCGAGCACGCCGACCCCGTCATCCTCGAGCCCATGGCCAACATGACCATCACCGTGCCCGACGCCTACGCCGGCGCCGTCACCGGCGACATCTCCGCCTCGCGCGGCCGCGTCACCGGCATGGACTCCGACGGCCGTGGCAACACCGTGGTCATCGCCACCGTGCCCTTCGCCGAGATCACCGACTACTCCACGCGCCTGAGGTCGCTGTCCCGTGGCACCGGCGAGTTCTCCTACGAGCTCGAGGGTTACGA
>USJP01000188.1 GCA_900555105.1 uncultured Coriobacteriaceae bacterium
CCCGCCTGCTCCAGGTGCAGCACGCCTTCCTCGACGACCACCTGCGCAAGTGGCTCCCCACGTTCACGCGCGACATGGGCATCTTCGCCAAGACCGACCTCTACCTGGGCCTCGCCCGCCTTACCGCCGGTTTCCTCCAGGTAGAAGAGGAGTTCATGGCCGAAGTGGCGTAGGGTTCGGGGATTTGCTTGCGGATCCATCGAACGGCGTGTTGTTTGATGGGACCGTGCGACATGCTTGCCGTGCACAGTGTGGTAAAGCTCACGATCTTGAGCATTTTGATAGGCTCCAATGGGGGCGGCAGGGCACATCGGCCTTGTCGCCCCCGTTTTCTTTCGCGGGTTGTCATTTAACATACATTTCACTACTCAAAATGTATGTTAAATCATCAAAACACCAGTTGGCGCGTTTTTTAAAATCTCGAAATGTATGTTAATCTAGGTCAAGGGCGCTTGCTTGCGGTAGTGGACTTACCTGCCCACCCCGCCCTTTCCCTGCGCTAGTCCACGTGGATGTGCACGTAGGCGCTCTCGGGGCTGTGGTCGCCGGAGTCGTTGACGGAGCGCACGAGGAGGGTGTACTCGCCGGGCTCTTTGGGCTTCCAGTCGAACGTCCAGGTGAGGTTCTGGTAGTCGTTGGTGCCGGGCGTCTCGTAGCGGGTCCAGTTCTGGCCGTCGTCGAGGGAAAACTCGATTGCCGAGATGGAATGCCCGAAGTCGTAGGCCGTGCCCGTGAGCGAGACGGTCTTGCCGACGCTGGTGTAGATGGGTGCGATCATGAGGTGCTCCTTGGGTCGTGCGTGTGTTGCGCTACGTATGTTACCAGGCGCGGGACAGCTCTTCGACGGTGTTTGCGCTGGCAATCTTGCCGAAGTCGGCCGTCACGCCCAGGCGGTCTTCGAGCAGCACCGCCGCTTCCATCATCGCATACGAGCTCATGGCAAGATCGAGCCTGAGGCGTGCAGTGGGCGGGGGTAGCGCAGGCAGGTCGAGAACCTGCTGCAAAACCTGCTGCGTAATGGACAAGGCATCCCCTGCGTTCATGCCAGCCTCCTGAGGAGCTTGCCGGCCGCGCTGCGCGGCAGCGGCTCGCCCGATGTCTCGATGTGTTCGATACGCGTACCTTCCGGGGTCTGCACCGAATGGGCGAAGTCAACCGCATCGCGCTTGTCGCCGCAGCTCGATCCCTCGCGCAAGATGAGCTTGCATGCAAGGACTGTCTGCCCGCAGCGCCTGTCCGGCGTGCCGTACACGAACGCCTGTGCGATTGCGGGATGGTCTTCCAGGGTGCGCTCAAGTACCTCAGGCGCAACCATTGTGCCGTCTGCCAGCACAATCACGTCATCGAGGCGGCCGTCCACAAAGAGGAACCCATCGTTGTCGATATGACCCACATCGCCCGTGTGCAACCAGCCGTCGCTGTCGATGCGCTTCGCGGTAAGCTCGGGCCTTCCCAGATAGCCCGCCATGACGTTTGCTCCGCGCACGAGCACCTCGCCGCGCTCGCCTGCGTGTATCTCGTTGCATCTCAGTGCCACGCCGCAGCTGCCGTCCTTGTGCCAGCCATCGCGGTTGACGCTGACGCACGGCGAGCATTCAGTCAGCCCGTAGCAGCCAGACGCCTCGATGCCGTGGACACGCATGCGCTGTGTCACGCTTGCCGCAAGCCCGGCGCCGCCACAGAGAATCTTGCGCAGGCTGGGGAGCTTGTATGTGCCTGCGTCAAGCAGGGCCGCAAGCGGCGCGAGGGGGCAGGTTGAGCGCCGTGGGCGCCATGTGGGGCAACTCGGCGATAAAGGTTGCACTTGCATGGGGCACGGCGATGGTGCCGCCCGTGACAAGCGGCGCAAACAGGTCGCAGACCAGGCCAAATGCATGGGTGTAAGGAAGAAGCTTTGCATAGCGCCCACCTCGGGCAAACTCGTACAGCTCCAGGCCGGCTGTCAGGTCGGCGAGTAGCCCGGCCTCGGTGAGCATGACCACCTTGGGGTCGCCTGATGTGCCCGAGCTTGTCGCAAGTGCGCATACGTCCTCAGGCACGTCTGCTAACTGGGCCTTTTGCTCCTCGGCCAACCTGCAGAGCACCGCACAGCGTCCCGACGAAACCACGGCCAGATAGCGGGTGGCAAACTGCACGGGGTCAGCGTCTCGGACCTCCACGAAGCGGCCCTCGCCGGCCCCGCCCATCTCCATGCGTTCGCGCTCAATGCGCTTAGCAAGCTCGCGATAGGAAACCGTCTGCTCATTGGCGGGTTCGAACGCGATGGAACCGCCCCATGCCGCGCCAATGTATGCAACAAGCTCCGCAAACGATGCAAAGCGCGGTGCGTCATAGAGGGGATATAGCTCGCCGAATGCCCCTTGCCCAGCGCTGTCCATGCAAGCATGCGCGGAACAGCAACCGGGGACGGCCTCGGCACCATCTCCCCCGACCGCCGTCTCGCCTGCATACGTCTCGGGCGTCTTCCCGTCGCTCATCGCGCCTCTCCTCCGGAGCCCTGTGACCCCAGCAGCTTGCCCAGGCCTTTCTCATAGGCCTGCCTGCTCAGCGCCAGCACATGGCAGTCGTGCCAGGTGCCTCCCAGGTAGCGATACTCGCGCATCACGCCCTCTTCCACAAAACCGGCGGCGAGGTTGCTGCGCAGGCTCTCCTCGTTATAGCCGTATACCAGGGCATATATCTTGCGTAGGGGATAGGCGGCAAACAGGTCGCCCATAAAGCGCGCCCCCATGAGGCCGGCCGCGCCGCTGCCGCGCCACTCGGGGCGCATGTACACGCACACCTTGCAATGCAGGTCGAACGGGTGGTAGTCGTAGGCAAAGGTGAAACCGGCCAGCTCCCGCGTCTCCTCATCGGCAATCACGCGAAACTCGTGGTAGTTGCCGCGCATGTTGCCGTCAAGCCACTCGCTGAACTCGGCGAGCGTGGTGATGGGCACGCGCTGGGCAAACAAAGCCTGCTCGTAGGGGTCGCGGTACAGGTCAAACATAAGTGACGCGTCCTGCTCGGGTTCAAAGGCGCGAAAGCTGAGGCCGGCCATGGAATGCTACTTTCTCTTGTACGAACGCGCCCGGGCAGATGCGTCGTCGCGGGCGGGCGAGCGCAGCCAGGCGCTGGGGTTGTCGGCCTTGCGTGCGCCGCTTCCGGCACCGCCCGTTGCGACCCTGCCGGTTCCCTTGGAACGCGCCGGTGACGCCGCCTTGTTTTTCGATGCCTCGCTGACGCTGTATTTGCTGGCGTCTTCGTCGCTCATGGTTGCCTCCTGTTACTTGCGCTTGTCCTGGTACTTCACCGACTCGGGGTGCAGGAGCGTGAAGTCGATGAGGGTGTAGTCGGCGCGCCAAGTGGCGTACATGTCCTTGTCTGCGCTGCCGCCGTACTGGATAAGGTCGATTGCCTTGTCGCCCTCGTAGTCCCACATACCGCCCACGTTGTACACGAGCTCCGGGTCCCAGCCCATATACAGCAGCAGCTGCTTGGTGAAGCTCGCATAGCCGGCGCCGCCGCAGCACAAAAAGATCGGCTTGTCCTTCGGGAACAGCTCGCGCAGGATGTTCAGCGACTCTTTGTAGTTGGACTTCACGCTGAGAAGTTCGCCCTCTTCGCTCCACTCGCAGGTGAAGAGCGTCTCGTCCTCGTAGTATTCCGTTACGGGAATGGGCGCCATGGTGGCGAGGTAGGGGTAGGGAACCATCTTGAAGCCGGGCAGTACCGTCGAGGCATAGGGGTCCTCGTCGATGTCTTCCCAGCGAGCAGGGTCAAAAATGAGGCGCATGTCGCGGTAGACCACATCAGGCCGCCCCAGCCACTCGTCGATGGTGGTCATGTTGATGTTCTTGTCCACGCCAAACTGGTCGTTCGGGTCGGGCTCCGCGGGGGGAAGTGGGGGCAGATCATCTGGGCAGGCCGAATCCGCCCCGGTGGTGTCTGCCATTGCCGTTGCCGCCTGCATGCCGAACGCCCCCATCCACGCGTAGGCGCCCGCGGCGAGCGCCATGCCGACAAACGCCCTGCGTGAAAGCGCACTTTCGCTCACTTGAACCGATCGATTCATCAGGTCCCCCTCATCCGAATCTTGCCGGACACTACATAGGCGCATAGTAAACCGTACCCCTAGGTGAGGGTCAACGGGCATTCCAATTTGATTGCGGGTTGAGGTGACGGTCGGTTGCAAGCGCTCTCGTTTTGTTCAGTTCATCGGCACGTATGCGCAGGTCCGCCTGTACTTCCGCTCGTCAGCGCCTTCTCTTACCCCAGCATCTCCTTCAGGCGCTCGCACTGCTCGGAAGTGAGTTTCAGACCGCGGAGCACGTATGCCTCGAACGACCCGTAGCGCTTGATGGTCTCGTCGAAGAAGGCCTCGAGGTAGCTTTCGCGCGCCTCAAGGAACGACATGAGGATGGCGTGCTCTTCGATCGTCATGCCTTGTGAGAGGTCGGCCGCCTCCCGCTCGATGGCCTGGGCGTTGATCGCGTTGGTCATGAGGTAGTCGGCCACGATGTAGTCGTGCGAGTAGCCGGCGATGCGCAGGCCGCAGGCGCACAGCACGCCCGTGCGGTCTTTGCCGTTCTTGCAGTG
>USJP01000189.1 GCA_900555105.1 uncultured Coriobacteriaceae bacterium
GCATGACGTTCACGCCGAAGGGCTTGTCGGTCTTTTCACGCAGCTGGTGGATTTGGTCGCGGAGCCACTCGGCGTTGGCATTCATGGCAGCGATGATGCCCAGGCCGCCGGCCTCGCTCACGGCAGCTGCCAGGCTCGCGTCGGCGATCCAGGCCATGCCGCCCTGAAACACGGGGTGCTCGATGCCGAGCTGGTCGCACAAGGGGGTGCGGATCATGAACTACTCTCCCAGGGTGTTGTCGATGACGGTGACGAACTCGCCGACCGTGGAGGGGTTGCTCTCCTGGTCGATCTCGATGCCGAACTCGTCCTCGCACTGCATGACGACCTCAACGGTGTCCAGGGAGTCCAGGCCCAGGGAGGCAAGGGTGCTCTCGGGGGTCACCTTGGCGGGATCGACCTCGAAGCCTTCCTGCAGGACCTTCTTGACGCGCTCGAGCGTATCGGACATGGTGTCTCCTTCTCGGTTGCGGCGCTCCGGCCCGATGCCGGTCGCCTGGCTTACTTTTGTACCCAACGGGCGCATGCCCGTCGAAACACATATTACCGCGCGCTGCCCCACTTCAGCAGCGTCGTGGCCACGACAAGGCCAGCTCCAAAGCCCGAACAGCACACCAGGGCGCCCTCGTGCAGACGTCCCTGGCGGTTGAGGGTGTCGAGCGTCAGCGGGATGCAGGCGCTCGAGATGTTGCCGCTCTCCTGGATGGTGTAGGCAACCTTGTCGCGGTCAAGGCCCAGCTTCTCCACGGCGCTGTCGAGGATGCGCTTGTTGGCCTGGTGGAACACGAACAGGTCGATGTCGCTGGCCTCAATGCCGGTCTCGGAGCACATCTGGCGCACGTCGGAACAGATGGAGGTCACGGCGAACTTAAAGACCTCCTGGCCGCGCATGTGCAGGTAGGGCCCGGGCTTGGCAGTCGTGTCGAAGGGGGAGTTGCCCTCCATGTTGGGGCACCACAGGGTGTCATGGGAGCCCTTGGTGGTGAGCTTGGTGTAGAGGGGGCTCTCGCCGCCCGCGCCCAGCACCACCGCGCCTGCACCGTCGCCGAACAGCACGCTCACGGAGCGCTCCGTCCAGTCGACCATGCGGCTCATCTTTTCGGCCGACACCACGAGCACGCGCTTTGCGACGCCGCGGGCGAAATAGCCGTGGGCCACGTCGAGAGCGAACACGAAGCCTGCGCACGCCGCGTTGAGGTCGAAGGCCGGGCAGGAGGCGCCGATGCGTTCCTGCACCACGGCGGCGCAGGAGGGCGTGAGGTCGTCAGCGGTGATGGTGGAGCAGATGATGAGGTCGAGCTCGTTGGCCGCCACGCCTGCGTTGTCGAGTGCGGCGCGTGCGGCTGCCTCGGCCAGGTCGGAGCAGGTCTCGGTGGTGCAGCAGCGCCGTGAGCTGATACCCGTGCGGCTCGAGATCCATGCGTCATCGGTGTCGAGGAAGCGGGAAAGGTCGTCGTTGGTCACGACGTGTTCGGGCCGGGCGCTGCCGGTGCCCATTACGTGAAAAGCCATGCGTGGTTACCTCGTCGTTTTTTGAGCCGATGGCAGGTTGGTGGCGGATTCCTCGAAGAAGGCCTTGAGCTTGGTGAGCCCCGAGGTGAGCACGGCGCGTTCCTGGGGGTCGAGCGTGCCTGCAAGCGCGTCGATCATGCGGCGGTGGAACAGCATGTGCAGGCGATACGCCCGCCTGCCCTCGCGCGTGAGCTTGACTAGGAAGGAACGCTGGTCCTCCTGGGAGCGCTCCTTGCTGAGCAGGCCCTTGGCCACGAGCTTGTTCACCGAGGCAGTGGCGGTGGGAACGCGCACACCCAGAGTCTGGGCGACCTGGCTTACCGGGACGCCGGCAGGGTTGTCCTGGCAGACACGACCCACGGCCTCTACCAGGTGTGACTCGGCGATGCTGAGGTCATTGGACTCAAACGACTTCAGCGAGAGCTCCTCATATCGTTCGATGGAATGGAAGGTCGAGACGATGAGGTTGTTGAACGCGGTGAAGAACGCCTCGTCGTTACCAAAGTCGATGTTTGCCTGCGATGCCGTCGTGCTTGTGTGGGCGGCTTCTCCCATTGCCAGGAGTCCTCCTTCTGTCGAATCTGCCGAAGATACAGTCTAACATTTCATTTAGTTAGGCTATCTAATTAATTTGCCACCACAAAACATGCGCGATGCTGAGAGCGGAGGGGCGTCCAGGCCGGTCAAATCATACAAAAATAGTCAGATTTGAGGTAATCCTACGAAATTGGTCAGATTTGAATTGCATTGGAAACATGGAATGCCTAGACTGCGCGCCGTGGAAAAGAGGGGGGCGTGTTTGGAGAACGCGCCGACGAACCCCGAGGAGAGTATGGAGGATCCAATGGCTGAATCTGCCCTGCTGAGCGTCACAGGCCTCAGCACCCAGGTTGGCGAGAAGCCCATCCTGCACGACGTCGACCTGACCGTCAATCCCGGCGAGGTCCATGTGCTCATGGGCCCCAACGGTGCCGGCAAGTCCACGCTCGGCAAGACCATCATGGGCGACCCCACCTACGAGGTTACCTCTGGCAGCATTGAATTCGCAGGTCAGGATGTTACTGCCCTGTCTACTGACAAGCGCTCGCTTGCTGGCATCTTCATGAGCTATCAGGCTCCTGTCGAGGTGCCTGGCGTGCCGCTGTATCAGTTCCTGCGCACCATCACCCGCAAGCACCCCGGCCCCAGGATGAGCGGTTCCAAGTTCCGCGCCCACGTGGGCGAGTTGTGCGACCAGCTCAGCCTCAACCAGTCCAACCTGGTGCGCGACCTCAACGTGGGCTTCTCGGGCGGCGAGCGCAAGAAGGTCGAGATGCTGCAGCTGCTACTCTTGCAGCCCAAGCTCGCCATTCTCGACGAGACCGACTCGGGTCTGGACGTGGACGCCCTCGACGTGGTGGCGCGCGGTATCCAGGCCTACCGCGAGATGTGCGACGGGGCGTTGCTCATCATCACGCATAACACGCGCATCCTGGAGCGCCTGGCTATCGACAAGACCCACGTCATGGTCAAGGGCCATCTCGTGGCCACGGGCGACGGCAGCCTTGCCAAGCAGATTGACCAGACCGGCTTTGCCGCCTATGAGGCCCTCGAGGCCGCGCGCAGCGACTGTGCCGAGTAGGTGAGGCAGATGGCAAACACCGACATCGCCGACTTCACGCAGGCAGGAGGCGGTCTGTACGACTTCACCAAGCCCGAGGAGGGCTACGAGCGCGCGGCCGACGGCCTGACTCCCGAGCTGGTGCGCGAAATCTCGGCCAAGAAGAACGAGCCTCAGTGGATGCTCGACCTGCGTCTCAAGAGCCTGGAGATTTACGAGTCCACGCCCATGCCGCCCAACTGGGGCCCTTCCATCGCGGGC
The DNA here is from genome assembly GCA_900555105.1 of uncultured Coriobacteriaceae bacterium. GTDB lineage: Bacteria > Actinomycetota > Coriobacteriia > Coriobacteriales > UMGS124 > UMGS124. The sequence continues at coordinate 3,374 of USJP01000189.1, forward strand.
CTGGACATGGACCACATCTCGGCCTACGTGTCGCCCAAGACCGACCAGGCCAAGGACTGGGAGGACGTGCCCGAGGACATCAAGGACACCTTCGAGCGTCTGGGAATCCCCGAGGCAGAACGCGCGAGCCTGGCCGGCGTGGGTGCCCAGTACGACTCCGAGCTCGTGTATCACAACATGCAGGACACCGCGTCGCGCATGGGCATCGTGTACTCGGGCATCGAGGAGGCGCTGCACGACCCGAAGTGGGAAGAGCTCATCCACGACAAGTTCATGACGCTCATCCCCCCGACCGACCATAAGTTCGCGGCGCTCCACGGCGCGGTGTGGTCGGGCGGCAGCTTCGTGTACGTCCCGAAAGACACCAAGCTCGACTTCCCGCTGCAAAGCTACTTCCGCCTGAACGCGAAGGGCGCGGGCCAATTCGAGCACACGCTCATCATCGTGGAAGACGGCGCTGACCTGCACTTCATCGAAGGATGTTCGGCACCTAAATACAACGTGGCGAACCTGCACGCGGGCGCGGTCGAGCTGTTCGTGGGAAAGAACGCCAAGCTGCGCTATTCGACCATCGAGAACTGGTCGAAGAACATGTACAACCTGAACACCAAGCGCGCGGTGTGCGACGAGGGCGGCCAGATCGAGTGGGTTTCCGGCTCCTTCGGCAGCCACGTGGGCTATCTGTACCCGATGTCGATCCTGAAGGGGCGCAAGTCGCGCTGCACCTTCACCGGCATCACCTTCGCAGGTACCGGCCAAAACCTCGACACCGGCTGCAAGGTCGTCCTGGCGGCGCCTGAGACGACGGCAGCCATCGAGACGAAGTCGATCTCGAAGGGCGGCGGCGTGTCGACGTTCCGCAGCTCGGTCGTGGCGACCCCCGCCGCGGAGAACTCGGTTGCGAGCGTGTCGTGCCAGTCGCTTATGTTGGACGACCACAGCCGCTCCGACACCATTCCCGCGATGGACATCCGCTGCAAGCACGTCGACGTGGGACACGAGGCGACCATCGGCCGCATCGGCGACGACAAGGTGTTCTACCTGATGAGCCGCGGCATTCCCGAGGAAGAGGCGCGCACGATGATCGTGAACGGCTTCGCCGACCCGGTCTCGAAGGAGCTGCCCCTCGAATACGCCGTGGAAATGAACAACCTCATCAAGCTCGAAATGGAAGGGGCGATTGGATAATGGGCGCCCTC
>USJP01000190.1 GCA_900555105.1 uncultured Coriobacteriaceae bacterium
CGTGGGAACGCTTGAACATTTTGCGGAAGGTATCGTCGAAGGCGAAGCCGACGCGGTGCTCGCCGCGAGTGTTTTCCATTTTGGCACCTATACCGTCAAGCAGGTCAAAGATTACTTGGCTGGCCAAGGCATTCCAGTGCGGCCCGCTTTTAAGGAGGGCTAGCCGTGGAAAGCTATGCGCAAGAGCCCGTTGAGCCTGTTGTACTCGAAGGCACCGCCAATGTCGCCGATCAGCTGGGCGTTCGTTTCGACGAGCGTGGTTTGGTCCCGTGTGTCGTGCAGCAGCAAGGCACGGGCGAGGTTTTGATGATGGCCTGGATGAATGCCGAGTCGCTTGCTCTCACCGTCTCAACGGGCACGACGTGGTTCTGGTCGCGCTCTCGGCAGGAGCTTTGGAACAAGGGCGCGACAAGCGGGAACGTCCAGCATGTGAAGCGCCTGCTTTTCGACTGCGATGCCGACACGCTGCTGGCCATTGTTGACTCGGCGGGGCCTGCCTGTCACACGGGGCACCGTAGCTGTTTCTATCGTGAGGTCCAGCTGCCGGCCGGAGATTAGAGGCAATTTCTTAAAAGCGGGCGTCCCAGTGGGGCGCCCGCTTGCTTTTGCCGGTCGCATCGGTGCAGTTCGCCCGCGCGCGGTTGATTCACGCGTCCTCTCATGCCACACTACCTTACGGGTCAATTATTTTTTCCGACCGTGTCTTGGACAATGTGGAGGCTTGCCTTGCTAGAGAACCGCTGTGACGTGCATACCCATACCGTTGCTTCTCGCCATGCCTATTCGACGGTAGAGGAGAACGTGCGCGCCGCCTCGGAACGCGGCGTCGACCTGCTGGGTGTGACCGACCATTTCAGCTGCATGACAAGCGTTGGTGTGCAGACCGACGGTACGGGCGCCGACATCCGCGACTACCAGTCGTTCCTTGACACCGTGGTTTGGCCGCGCGAATGGCACGGGGTGACTTTGTTGCGCGGCGCGGAGGCTGACATCGTCGACGTGCAGGGAACGCTTTTCGGTCACGGCATCCCCATGCCCAACAAAATTCCCGGCGACCCTTACCCCGAGCCGCTCGACCTTGAGACGCGCATACTGTCGGATACGGATTACGCCATTGCAAGCGTGCATATCAAGACATTTTGCAGCCTTGCGACGCCCGTCCAAAACGCGGCTATGTACGTCCATGCGCTTGAGCACCCCAAGGTTCTCATCCTGGGACATATTGGTCGGCTGGGCATTGACTTTGAGCTTGACCCCGTCATCGAGGCCGCTCGCGACCTGGGCAAACTGATTGAGATCAACAACTCGACCGTCATTGCCTACCCGGCTGCACAAGAGCGCTGCCGCCGCATCGCGCAGCGCTGCGCCGAGTTGGGCTGCTCGATTTCCTTGGGCACCGACGCGCACATCTCGTACACGGTTGGCCGCTTCGACCAGGCACTCGAAATGCTCGAGGAAATCGATTTCCCCCAGGAACTCATTGCAACGCGTAGCCGCGAGGCGTTCTTGGACACCATGCGCGCTGCTCGTATCGAGCCCGCGCGGCGTAACCCACTTATCCTCTAAATCAGTCGGCACTTGCTGCTTGTTTTTCGAGACTGTTCCCCTTCAGGGGACCTCCATATCTGTCATGCTACAATTAACGGCTGCAATACCCGCACCTAGACTATGACAGGAGCGCGCCATGCGCGACAAACTCGAACAGCTTATCCGCAACTACGAGGCATTGGAGCAGAAGCTCTACGACCCCGCTGTGGTCAGCGACCCCAAAGAGTATGCGCGCCTGGCCAAGGAGCGCTCTAACCAGATGCCGCTCGTGGAGAAGGCACGCGAATACGTGGGCGCTCTCGATGACATCGACACTGCCCGCGAGCTGATGCGCGAGGAGTCCGACTCTGAGGCGCGTGCCATGCTTCAGGAGGAAGTCGAGGAGAACCAGGCGAAGCTTCCCGGTCTTGAGGAAGAGATTAAGATCCTCCTCATCCCCGGCGACCCCAACGACGAGAAGAACACCATCATCGAGATTCGCGGCGCTGCCGGCGGTGATGAGGCCAACATCTTCGCAGGCGACCTCTACGCTATGTACCGTCGTCTTGCCGACCGTCGTGGCTGGAAGTTCGAGCCTATTGACGCCAGCCCTTCTGATGCCGGCGGTTTCAAGACCGTCGAGTTCAAGCTGACGGGCGACAAGGTGTATTCGGTCATGAAGTACGAGGCTGGTGTCCACCGCGTTCAGCGCGTTCCCAAGACCGAGAGCCAGGGTCGCATTCAGACTTCTACTGCAACGGTCGCCGTCATGCCCGAGGCTGACGAGATCGACGTTCAGATCGATCCGGGCGACCTGCGTATCGACACCTACTGCGCATCGGGTCCTGGCGGTCAGTGCGTCAACACGACCTACTCGGCCGTCCGTATCACACACCTGCCCACCAACACGGTGGTGCAGTCGCAGGACCAGCGCTCCCAAATTCAGAACCGCGAGGTCTGCATGCAGGTTCTTCGCGCCCGTCTGTATGAGATGGAGCTCCAAAGGCAGCAGGCTGAGCTCGGCGCACAGCGTCAGGGTCAGATTGGCCACGGCGACCGTGCTGAGAAGATCCGCACCTACAACCAGCCGCAGGACCGCGTGACCGATCACCGCATCGGTTTCAACTCCACCTACAACGGCGTGCTCAATGGCGACGCCCTCGACAGCGTGACGGAGGCCCTTGTGGCCGCCGACCGCGCCGAGCGTCTCGCTCAGGCTGTTTAAGCAGGCAGGGCGGTACGCCAGGCATGGATATGTGGACGGTGCGCTCGACGCTTGAATGGATGCGCGGGTATCTCGAGCGTCATGGTGACGAGCATCCCCGCCTGTCTGCTGAGTGGCTCATGTGCGCTGCCACCGGTTTTTCGCGTATCGAGGTTTACATGAATTACGACCGACCCCTCGACGCAGGTGAGCTTTCGATCCTGCGCGAGGGTGTCAAGCGTCGTGGTGCCGGCGAGCCCCTGCAATACGTGACTGGCGAGATGCCGTTTCGCCACATTGTGCTGAAGTGCGGTCCCGGCGTGCTCATCCCGCGCCCGGAGACTGAGATTCTGGTCGATTGCGTGCTTGAGTACATCGACAAGCAGGATGGACCCCAGCATGTGCTTGAGATCGGCACGGGCACTGGCTGTATCTCGCTGTCTATTGCTGGCGAGCGTCCCGGCACAACCGTTGTGGCGACCGATATTTCGCCTGACGCCATTGCGCTCGCTACGCGCAATCGCGAGGCCTTGGGCTGCGAGGATGTCGTCGAGATTGTTCATACTGATATTGCCGAGGGTGTCGAAGGGGCCGACAAGGCGGCATTTGACGTGCTTGTTTCCAATCCTCCCTATATCCCATCGGCGATTGTCGACACGCTTCCTCGTGAGGTCGGCGGTTTCGAACCTCGCCTTGCCCTGGATGGCGGGCAGGACGGACTCGACGTGTTCCATCGCATTGTGCAGACGGCAAAGGTCGCGCTTCGCGAGGGCGGCCTCATGGCGTTCGAACTGCATGAGGACTGCTTGCAGCTTGCAGCGCAAGACAAGCAGGTAAACGAGTATTTCCAAGACATTCGCATCGTCAAGGACCTTACGGGTCGCGACAGGATTCTGCTTGCGATAAGAAAGTAGGGAATATGGGACACATGTATGTTCCCGGGCAGTCATGCACCGTCGATGAGGCGCTCGATGCGACGTGCGATGCGCTGCGTAAGGGAGGCGTGGCCGTCTTTCCTACCGACACGGTGTATGGCATCGGGTTGTGCGTGTCGGCCTACCCTGATGGCCCGGAGCGCCTCTTTGAAATCAAAAAACGCGACCATGCGAAGAAAATTCCCTTGCTGGTACCTTCAGTCGATGCCCTAGGGGAATACGGTCGCGATGTAAGTGCACGGGCCTATGCTCTTGCCCGAGCATTTTGGCCAGGCGGAATGACGCTCATTGTAAAGGCATCTGACAAAGTCCCCGCCGCGTACCAGGGGGATAACGGCACCGTGGCACTGCGTGTTCCCGGATCAAGCATCGCCCTCGATATCCTTTCTCGTCTCGGCGAGGCCATGGCAGTCACGAGCGCCAACACGAGTGGGCTGCCTGCGCCTGCGGATGGCATGCAGATAGAAGAGGAAATCGCCCGGCAAGTGGACGCTGTTATCTGCGCTGGTGCAACGCGCTGCGGCGAGGCATCTACCATCGTAGATTGCACGCAGGAAACGCCTTACATGGTGAGGGCTGGTGCCGTGCCACCGGAAGAAATACTTTCCGTTTGGAAGAACGCCTAGCGTCCCTATATATAGCGACAGAAAAGGAGCAGTAGCGCCCAAAAGAGCCCGTTTCCCAGGTGGATGCGGGCTCTTTGCATTACGCGAGTCGTCGCAAGGCCGGAGCGGGCAGTTTTCTCGGCACCGCCGCCTGTCGCTGCGGAAGCGGCGCAGACGTCCTTGGAAAACTGCCCAAAAAGTCATTATTCCCCAATTTGTGTCAATCCTGTGCACGTGCCGATACGCCCTTGCCCCCCGCCTGCGCCTGCGTGTATAGTTCTCCCTCGCGCC
>USJP01000191.1 GCA_900555105.1 uncultured Coriobacteriaceae bacterium
TGCTTGTCGCATGCGATGCGGTGCGTGGGGTTCGCGCTTGCCTCGCTGCGACTGATTCGAACTCTAGGCGGTAAACGGTTGGTTTTCGAGGGCAAGCGGGGGTGTTTGCGCACTCACCCCTGGGTGATTCAACAATCACCCCATCTTCTAGCTGGTGTGTTAAGGGTTTTGAATTTTCTAGCCTACATAAGGGCCAAACGAGTATCATTGCCGCGTCTGCATTGTTGGGCGGGTTTGGGGGCGTCCGATGCGGTTCATGGGGGCCGGGTGCGGCCCCGCCCGTTCTTTGAGAGGCAAAACAGGGGGAGGATGGTCCATGGCGGCAGGGCGGCTTGAAGCTCAAGGGGCGCTCGATGTACGGGGGCGAAGCGGCTTGGGGGAGAATCACCCCACCGCGTCGTCGGGCAGAATCGGTTCCATCGTGCTCGCCACGCTGGCTTGCGTTTGCAGTTCGGTGGACGTCTGGGTCCTCATGACCATGGCTCTTCCGCTGTTGGAGCCCCTGAATCCTGCGGCTGTCACTATTCAGGCCATCGTCGCGGCGGCAGGTTATGCCCTCGTGGCTCTCGTGGCCCTCAAGGCGCCGCGCCTGGTGTCGCCCATTGTGTTCAGCGCCGCCTCCGTCGCCTTTATTTTAGGCGGGTCGTTTGTGTGGTGGTGGGGGATGGAGACCTCCAGCGCCCTCGTTGCCACGCTGGGTGTGTGCGTGGCTCACTTTGGCTGTTCTTGGCCGCGTATCTTGGTGGGCGCATCCCTGTGTGCCCTGGGCAACAAGCGCGACCTGGTCCTTGCCGCCTTCCTCGGTGAGGGAATCGGCGCTCTCATGCGCTGCCTTATCCCGCAAACGCTCTCGCTTGTGGCATGTCTTGCCGTGGCCGGGCTTGCCGAGCTAGTGATGACATGTGCAGGACACGCCGCTGGCGTGCCCTTCCTCAAGAGGGGCCTCTCTGCCCGCTCGCCTGAAGAGCTCGGCACCACAAACCCCAATTCCTTTGTGAGCCCCTCGCACCGGCTGTTCATTCTCATTGCGTTCTTCGAATTCATCCACGGTATCTCGCTGGCCGAGAAGACGGACGTCATCCTCGGGGCCAACATCGTTGTGGTCGTTGCCTTGGTCGCCGGAGGCGTTTGGGTGTTTGCTCGGCATCGCATGGAAAGCGAGGACATCTTGCTCGTGACGGCGGCGCTGCTCATGCTTGGCGGCTTCATGCTACGTCCCCTCACGCCCGTTGAGTCCATGCTGTCGAGCACGCTTTCGTTTGCGGGCGCGGCGTTCTCCTGGGTGCTCATCTGGACGGTCTTTGCATCGGTTGGTATGTCCAACCCGGCAGGTGCCCTTTGGGCACTCGGCGCGGGCTATACCATGCAGGCGCTGGGTTTGGAGGCAGGCTCTCTTTTGGGCCGCTGGGCTATTTCGGAGTGGTTTGCGGCTTCGGAGAGCGTGGCCAACTGCCTCAATGCCGTGGTTGTGATTGCGTTCATCGGGTATCTGCTTGTGGGAATGCGCGGGTTCTCGTTTAGCGCCGCCTTTGCCGACATCGTGCCTGTCGAGCCGCTGCGCACCTTGGAGAACGCCGCTGCCCATATCGAGCAGAGCTGTGAGGCCCTAGCCCATGAGCACGGTCTTTCGGCTCGCGAACTCGATGTCATGCGCCTGCTCGCCCAGGGCAAGGCGGGCCAGGAGATACAAGACGAGCTGGTGGTATCACGCAATACCGTGAAGACCCATGTGCGCCATATCTACCGCAAGCTCGATGTGCATTCCCAGCAGGAGCTCATCAACCTCGTCGGGGGCGCCTCTGCACGCTGATCGATGTCGGGCTGGGTATAATGGCTGGAAGGTTCACCTGATGTCGGAGTTTCAGGCGCCCGATGAAACGTATGATGTTGGAAAGGATGTTTGCCATGTATATGTCCTATGACGGTGCGGCCATGATCATGACTATCATTGCCTGCGTAATTTTCGCCTGCTTTGTGGTGGCGTACTTCATGTCTATCTCCATGATGGTGCACAGCGCCGTTGAGAAGGGCTGCACGTGGGGCAAGGGCCGCCTATGGTTCATTGGTATCTTCACCACGCCCATCACCTTGGGCGTCATTGTGGCAGGCCTTCCCGACCGCAAATAGCGCTGGCAGGTCGGTTACCCTTTCAAGTGAATTGAGCTGTTCGAGCAGGTCGTCGACGTGGATTCGGCGGCCTGCTTTTGTTTGCCGCCGAGTCGGTTCGCGTGCTCTTTTAGCGTGAGGGCAAGCGGTTGCCGTTTGTCTGCGGGTGTCTCGACTGACCCGACCGCCTTGAACACCCTATGCCGCTATGCCAAAAAGAGGCTTGGGTTTTTGTGACACGCATGTAAGGTTTGTCACCTCCGTCCTTGGTATTATGAGCAGCGTTCAAGCGGCGTGTCGGTGAGGTGAGTGATACATATATGCATATATATGTCATTGAAGATGACAAGTCGGTACGCGATCAGCTTGCGGTGCTCTTGCAGCGCGCTGGTTATGAGGTGACGTGCGCTGCTTCGTTCGACAACCTGGTAGACGATGTGCTTGCAGCCTCTCCCGACCTCGTGTTGCTCGACCTAGGCCTGCCGGGCACCGACGGTCAGATAGTCTGCCGTGAGCTGCGTCGCGTCTCGCATGTGCCCATCATCGTGGTTACGAGCCGTGCCACCGATCTTGACGAGGTTATGTCTATGTCACTGGGTGCCGACGACTTTGTGACCAAGCCGTACAATCCCTCCGTGCTCCTTGCCCACATCGAGGCGTGCCTGCGGCGAGTCAAAGGTTCCAACGCTCACCTGGCCAGCGCACTAGAATGCGCGGGGGTCACGCTCGACCTTGCACGTTGCACGGCGAGCTACGAAGGTAAGTCGGTCGAACTCACCAAGAACGAAGCGCGCATATTGTCGCTGCTCATGCGTCGCGCCGGCAAGGTTGTGTCACGCGAGGACATCATGGTGGAGCTTTGGAACTCCGATGCCTTCATCGACGACAACACCCTTACGGTGAACATGAACCGACTGCGCAAGACACTTGCCTCCATCGGCGTGGAGGGCTTCCTGCGCACGCACCGCGGCCTGGGCTACTCCGCGGAGACGTCCCTGTGAGGGCGCTTGAGCGTGACGCGCGCGGTCTGAGCCTTGCGGCCTACCTGCGCGGCCATGCGGCTACGGTGCTGGAGGGGATCGCCGTACTCGCTTTCGTGTGGCCTTTGCTGAGGTTGACGGGTATGACGGGCCAGTTGGCGGCCCTGTTCGTTGTTTTGCTTGCTTTGGTGCTGGGGTCCATGGGCCTTATCAACTACCTGCGCGCACGCAGCTGGTGCCAGGCGTTTCAGGATATTGCCGACGAGCCCGACCGTGCGCTCGCGCTCGCAAGCGAAATGGGTGAGCCTGATGGGGCCGAGGCCCGTGCAGCGTATGAGGCGCTCGAAGCGCTGCGTGTGCAGGCGGCACATGAAGTGGGGGAGTCGCAGCGCCGCGAGCGTGAGCACCGCGAGTACGTGGAAACATGGGTTCACGAGGTCAAGACGCCCCTGGCTGCCGCGCGGCTCATCATCGATAACGAGGACGGTCGCGTGCCTCGCAGCCTCACCACCGAGCTTGACCGCGTGGACACCCTTGTCGAGCAGGCATTGTTCTTTGCCCGCTCAAGTTGCGTCGAAAAAGACTTTCGCATTCGGTTGTGCGAGGCGTCGACTCTTGTGCGCGATGCATTGAAGTCCCGCGCGGCGGCGCTTGTGAGCGCGCACATGACGGTCAGCATGGAGGGACTCGAGGGTGTCACGGTTTTTGCCGACGCCAAGTGGGTCGTGTTCGTCTTAGGCCAGCTTATCGACAATGCGGTGCGGTACCGCCGCACTGACGGCGCCTGCCGTATCGACTTCAGCGCATCTTGCGAAGACGAGGGTAAGGCAGACGAGCGCGTAGTGCTCAAGGTGCGCGACAACGGATGTGGCGTGAGCGCCGCCGACAGGGGCCGGGTGTGGGAGAAGGGTTTTACCGGCAGTAACGGTCGCACGCACGCCAAGTCGACGGGCATAGGTCTTTACCTCGTGCGCAATCTCTGCCAGCAGATGGGCATCGCGACAAGCCTTTCGAGCGTCGAGGGGCAGTGGACGTGCGTGAGCCTGACGTTTCCGGCCAATCGCATGCATATGCTGGGGGAATAAGACGGCTGGCACGTACCTTACACGAACGTCACCCACATGTAAGGACAATCGATGGCACGGCAATGCCCGACAGGCGATGATGTCTAGCGTTGAAAGGCAACTATGACGCGCGGCATCTGACCGGCAGCGCGGAAGGGAGGCCTGCCATGGCGGCGGTCTTGGAAGTGCGGAACCTCGAGAAAGTGTATGCGGGAAGGGGCGCTTCGACCCGGGCGCTCGCAGGTGTGAGCCTGTCGGCTGAAAAGGGCGACTTTGTGGGCATCATGGGTGCGTCGGGTTCGGGCAAGACCACGCTGCTCAACTGCATCGCCACCATCGATGCGCCTACCTCGGGCACGGTCCTCATCAACGGGCAGGACGTGACGAAGTTGAAGT
>USJP01000192.1 GCA_900555105.1 uncultured Coriobacteriaceae bacterium
CGAGGTACGCACGCAGTCGACCTCGAGCCAGTGCAAGACGGGCAGCACCAGGTCTGCGGCGCCCACCGTGGGGGTCTTCCACAGGTCCTGGACCACGAAGAAGTCCAGCGAGTTGAGGGCGTCCCAGTACTTGAGCGAGTTGCCTTGGTTCATGAAGCCGGAAGCCTCGCAGAGTCCACCACGCACGGGGTAGGGGTCGCCCGTGAGCATGGCGTCGGCGATGGCATTTGCGTCGGCCCACTGCTGCCACCAACCCAGCGTCGGAATCTTCTCGACGCCGACGATCTTGTCGGTCCACAGACTCCAGTCGACGCCCTCGTAGTGGCCCGAGGTGATGGTGGGCTGGGCGTCGTCGACACCGGCGTACAGGCCCAGCGAGGGACCGCGGTTGCCGGCGGGGGTGTCGAAGTTGCCGGTGATCCCCACGAGAGTGTCGAAGATGCGGTTGTTCTGGATGGCGTTGCAGGCGTGCTCGGCCGCAAGCATGTACTGCAGGCCGCCGTTGCCGTAGCCCGTGGAGGGGTCGATGGGCGTAGCCCAGGTGAGGCAGGCATTCTCGATCTGGTCGGCGGGAATGCCGGTGATCTGAGAGGCAGTGTCGAGGTCGTACTTGGCGGCCTCGGCGGCGAAGTGCTCCCAGACGGGCTTCATCTGGTAGGTCTTGCCGTCCTTGAGGGTCACCTCGTACTCGCCGTACAGGGCGGGGTCGATCTCGGGGTCGAACGGGGACTCCTCGGCGATGCGGCCGGGCACGACACCCTTGGGCAGGTTGGGCTGGGGGTTGTCGTAGAACTTGTCCCACACCACATCGGGCTCGTTCTCCCACAGGCCGGTCTCGGCGTCGAAGTAAGTGAGGTGGCCCGTCTCGTCGTTCTCATGCAGGGGATGCTCGTCGTCGATGCCGGCCAGCTCGTCCCACACCATGAAGCGCATGGGGCTGCCGTCTTCCTTGAGGTCGCACTCCTTGAGCAGGCGCGTGGCCATGGGCTTGCCGCTCGTCCACTCGATCTTGTGGTCGATGGGCACGCCGCCGGAAGGCTCCATGCCGTCAACAACGAGGAAGGGCGCGTCGGTCCAGCGCTTGACGTAGAGGTCCTTGTAGAGCTTGTTCTCGATGATGAGGTTGGCCCATGCAAGGCCCAGGGCGCCGTCTGTGCCGGGCTTGAGGTACATGTGGATGTCGGCCTCGTGGCCCAGGTTGGTCATGCGGGGGTCGACCGAGACGTAGGCGTCGGCGGTCGTGGCGATGTCGACCGTAGTACGGCAGCTCTCGTCGTAGTTCGAAATCTCGGAGGCTCCACCCCAGGCGACGAAGACGCGCGGGCGGTCGGTCGTGGCCATCCAGGAGTAGGCGAACTCGGAGACCATCTCGGTTGCCATGTGGCGCGGGCCCTTGCAGATCTGCCAGGCGGTCACGGCGTTGGGCGAACCCACGAGCTGCAGCCAGGAGCCGTAGGCGTGCTGGGTCCAGATGCGCGAGGTGCCGCCCATGAAGAACATGGACTCTCCGCCGTACTTGTCCTTGAGCTCCTGGAACTTCTCGGCGATGGTGTCGTAGGCCTCGTCCCAGGTGATGCGCACCCAACCGGGGTCGGTTGAACCCTTGGGGTTCGTGCGCTTCATGGGGTGGTAGATGCGATTGGGGTGGTAGGCTGCCTGAATAGACGCCTGGCTCTTGGTGCAGCAGTTGCCCATCGAGTGGAACGCCGTCTCGGCGTCACCCTCAATCTTGACGGCGCGGCCGTCCTTCACAGTGACGATGACACCGCACTCGTTCTTACCGCAGGCGCGGCAACAGGTGCGCACGAGCTTAACGCCGTCGCCTTGGTCGCCCATCTCGGTCTTGACGAACTCGTTGTCGAGCGGCAGCGCAGACTCGGCGAGAGCCTTGAGCGGCGCGCCGGCAAACGCGGCGGCGGCACACGCAATCGCCGACACCTTGGCGAACGTGCGGCGCGTCATGCTGTTCTGCATGTCCATGTTCCTCCCTTTCGTTTTCTTGCTTTGTGACAGCGACTCTTGGGAGCAGTCGCTTCGGACATGGCATATGATTGCCGACCGGTGGCTTGCGCTTGAACTCATGCGTCTATGGTTTGGTGTATGATTCAACGCGCTGCGATGCCCATAAGATGCAGGGAACGTTTTATGGGTTGACATATTGAATGCTTATTTAGCTGCTGTTTTGCCAGAAGGGGACATTGAGGGATGAGTGAGAGGCACACCGCGGACAGCACAGGGGTCCAGAACCGCGCGGCACACGAGGCCACGGCGCAGTCCCTTGTCCGCCCCGACCTTCTGGGCTTCTCCTTCCATTTGGCATGGCTATGCCTGTTCATGTACGACGTCATCCCCGGGTTTGCAGGCCGGCAGACTGATTCCTTCGACGCGCTGAACCCCGTGTACTTCTATTCGATGGTCAGCCTCGTAGCCGTTTTGCTGCTCGGCATTTGGAAGACGCGCACGTTCATGCGCTTCACCCGCTCCAAGGCCGGATGCTGCCTCGCACCGCTCGTCTGCTCGGTAGGCACGCTCTTTTACACGCTGTGCGCCATGGGTGTGGCCCAAGGGTTTTTTGCCTCGCTGCTCACCGTGGTGGGCGGCGTGATGACAGGGGCCGGCTCGGCGGTCATGGCGGCACATTGGGCCAGCGTTTTCGGCAGGGCAAGGGCCCGCGCCGTCATCATGAACTTCACGCTCATCCTCGTGGCGGTCATGCTCGCCTGCCTAGCAATCTCGTACTTGTTCCCGACGATGTCCCTTATCGTGGCGACGCTGCTGCCCCTAGGCGGCGGGGCATCTCTTATATACGCCGACGGCTACGCTTTGGAGCCCGATGCGAGCTGCGAGTCCCAAGCGAGGCTTCACCATGGGCGTAAGGGGTACGTCGCACTTGTCCTGGCGGTCGCCCTACTGGGCCTGTCTACAGGCGCCCTTCCCCAACTTGGAAAAATGGGCTCGCGATTCGACCAGATATTTTACTGTCTAACGTCCATCATCGTCCTCATCGCCGTTGCCTGGCTGGCAGCGTTGGAGAACAGGCACGCCGTGCTTTCCCTCATCATCGCCCCCCTCGCGGTTTTGTGCGTCTTCTCCATGCCCTACGTGAGATTCACGACATACGAGGTCTCAGGGCTTTTTTACGCGCTGGGCAACTCATCCTTCGAGCTCATGCTCTTGTTCGAGGCCGTGCTTTTCGCCCTGTTGTTCGACCTGTCATGCGCGCGCACGTTCATGATCGTACGCGTGACGATGGCGCTGTCCGACATGGCCGGGTATTTCATTGCGGGAGTCATCGTCGATTACTGGGGCACTGGCGCCGGGCTGCAGGCCGCAAGCACGGCAATCCTCATTGCCTCGGAGATCATCGTGGGTGCGCTTGTGGTTACCTACCAGCTTCTTCGCAAGAAAGACCGTGCCGCCATCGAGCTTAACAGGCGTGCCGCCGACGTGTACACGCCCGGCAAGAACGATTCCGTCCCAACGCAAACCGCTTTGAACGCCACCCAAGAAAGCCAGGAGGCCCATGCCAGCGACAAGGCCGACGTCGTCGGGGCGGTCGTCGCCCGTCACGGCCTCTCCCCTCGCGAGGCCGACGTGTTGAGGCTGCTCGTGGCCGGCGAGTCCACCGCCCAGATTCAAGACGAGCTGTGCATCGCCGCAGGCACCTTCAACTACCACATGCGCAACATCTACTCCAAGCTTGGCGTACACTCCCGCCAAGAGCTGCTCGTTTCCATCTACAACCAGCAGGAACAGTAACGGGACACACCCCTATAGGCGATTTGTGCCTCGCCGTAATACGCATAAAAAAGCCCCGTGGGCACAAGGCTCGCGGGGCCGAAGGACATGAGGGAAACATTATCGATTCGCTAGCTAATGCTGGTAAAGTCTGATTTTGAACTCCGGACATGCCAAACAGTCAACCAGGCATCTTCAACGGTGTAAAACACCGTGAACCATCCGATCCGGAAGCTTCGATAGCCCGACGGATTACTGTCATTAAATGGGTAGACATTGCAGAGCGGATGCATGAAAGGCATTTGCTTGAGCTGCTGAATCTTGTCGATATAACCTTCGAAAAAGGCCTCGGCAAGAATTTCGCCTCGGTGTATGTCTCCAAGCCCAGCAAAGTATCGAATGTAAGTGTTTCCCGCCTCTTCAAGCTCGATTTGAGCAATCGGATCAATGCGATACCTATACATTGGCATGCTGCTTGGAGCGCAGGCGAGCAAAACTTTCCTCTTCGTCAAGCAGGCGCGTCTTTCCTTCTTTTGACAGTTGGCGGCGACGCTCGAGTTCCCCAAATACCTCGATAGACTCAACGCTACCCGAAAGGACGCGCGCCTCTCGCTCCAAAACCTCGCTCGCAGGTGACATAAGAACCTCCCCTATACGTCAACTGCTCACAGTGTAGCACGCCGGGCAAATCAATTTCCCCCTTGCCCGACGCCTCCCCCAAACACAAAAAGCCACGAGGGCGCAAGGCCCGCGGAGGCCGCGGGAATCAACCGTCATTTGGCCGTATCGCCCAAACGACGCCT
>USJP01000193.1 GCA_900555105.1 uncultured Coriobacteriaceae bacterium
GCCGTGCTTGACGCGCAGCGCCGCTTCTACGAGACGATGAACGCCAACCCCCTGAGGGGCCTCTACCGCCTCTCCATCGAGGCGACCGAGGCGATTGCCCGAGCGCGTGCCCATGTGGCCCGCTTCATCGGGGCACCCGAGTCCGACGAAGTGGTGTTTGTGCGCAATGCATCCGAGGCGCTCAACCTCGCCGCGAAGGGACTCGCCGGCATCTGTGACCTCAAGCCCGGCGACGAGGTGGTCATCTCCATCATGGAGCACCACTCCAACCTCATTCCCTGGCAGCAGCTTTGCCGTGCCACGGGTGCCACGCTCGTGTACCTGCGCCCCGAGAAGGGCGGCGACTACGCCATCTCCGACGAGGAGATCGAGGTCAAGATCGGCCCCAAGACCCGCATCGTCTCCATCGGCCAGGTCTCCAACGTGCTGGGCGTTGAGAACCCCGTGCGCGCCATCGCCAAGCGTGCCCACGAGATGGGCGCTTACGTGGTGGTGGACGGCGCGCAGGCCGTGCCGCACATGGCGGTGGACGTGCTCGACCTCGGTGCCGACATGTACGCCTTCTCGGCTCACAAGATCATGGGCCCCATGGGCATCGGTGTGCTGTGGGGCAAGCGCGAGATCCTCGAGGCTATGCCGCCCATGCTGCTCGGCGGCGAGATGATCGACTGGGTGAGCGAGACCGAGGCCGCTTGGGCGCCCATCCCTGAGAAGTTCGAGGCAGGCACGCAGGACGCGGCCGGCGCCTATGCGCTTGACGCGGCGCTCACCTACGTGGAGTCCATCGGCATGGACAACCTTGTGGCCCGCGAGCACGCGCTCATGCGCTACCTTGTGACGCGCATGGAGGAGCTGCCCTATATCGAGTTCATGGGCAGCCACGACCCGGCTCGTCATCACGGCGCGTTCTCGTTCAATGTGGCAGGCATCCACCCGCACGACGTTTCGAGTCTGCTCGACGGCTACAATGTGGCCATCCGAGCGGGGCATCACTGTGCGCAGCCCCTGCTTACCTGGTTGGGCGGCATGGGCTCGTCGTGCCGCGCCTCCATCGGCGTCTATAACGACAAGAACGACATCGACCGCCTGGTAGAGGGCCTCGAAGGAGTCTGGGGGATGTTTCATGGCACCAATTAACCCGCTGTACACGCCGGCGCTCATGGAGCACAGCTCCGAGCCCGATTACAAGTACGAGATGGAGTGCGCCACCTGCACGCACGAGGGCGTGAACCCTTCCTGTGGCGATGACCTCACGCTGTCGCTGCGCATCAACGACAGGGGCGTCATCGAGGAGGCGGCCTGGCAGGGCATCGGATGCGCCGTCTCGCAGGCTTCGGCTGACATGATGAGCGACCTCATCACGGGCATGGATGCCAATGAGGCACGTGATTTGTGCGAGCTTTTCAAGCGTATGGCCCGCGGTGAGGAGAAGGACCCCGAGGTGCTCGAGGAGCTGGGTGAGGCGGCTTGCTTGCAGAGCGTGGCGAGGATGCCGGCGCGCGTGAAGTGCGCGGAGCTCGCGTGGAGGACGCTGGGGGAGATGCTGGACGAGAGGGCGAAGTAGCAGCGTCTACTTGTGAGTCCCTCGGGGGCCACGGGTAAGATTCAATGCTCAAACAGTTTCGCCGCAAAGGACGTGGCGAAAAACTGCGCTTGAACCTTACCCGTGGCCCACGCTTGTTTAAGGTGCTGTTTACGCCTGGAAAAGGCCTGTAAGTTGCTTGTGCCCGCCGTGCAAAGTGCGCACGGTGGGCACGTATGTGTGTGGGGTGCGGCTGGTGGGATTTGGGAGGCTTGCACGGTTATGGTGCGAGGTGCCAGGAGGTCGTGGGAGGGGGTGGTACCTCAAGCAGGCGGCGTGCTTGCGTTGCTGCGATGCCTGTGAGGACTGTCTGAATGGCCGCCTTAAACGGGCGGCGCAAACGTATTGAACATCGCCCTGGACTCGGGTGCCCTGGTGAGGGATGTTTGACCCTTACCCATCGCCTGCGAGGGCTGCCGAGGGTGGGTGGCGAGGGATGGGTTGAAATATTTAACGTTTTGGCGCCGCGATGGGGCTGGAAACGTGATATTTCTCAACCTGTTGCTCGCGGGGTTGTATCGGTTGCGCGGAAAGCGGCATCCTTGTGCGTGAAAGATGCGAATCTACGGAGGATGAGCTGATGAAGATCGATCGCGCAAAGTGTTTGAGGGCGTTCGAGGGATATGTGGCTGCGTATGACCCGGCCGACCCCAAGATTGCGCTCAAGGTGGAGCACACGTATCGCGTGGCGGAACTGGCTGAGGGGATTGCGGCTGACGAGGGGTTGGCGGTCGAAGACGTTGACCTTGCCTGGCTGTGCGGCTTGCTGCACGACATTGGCCGCTTTGAGCAGGTACGACGCTATGGCACCTTCAGCGATGCCCGCTCGGAAAGCCATGCCGCCCTGGGCGTGCATGTGCTGCTTGACGAGGGGCACCTGTGGGATTTCGTGGATAGAGAAGAGGGGGCTGAGCGGTGCACCGGCGGGTTGGAACTGGCTGGAGGTGCCGCAGCTTTCTCTCAATTCGTCGCCACGGTCGTGGGCACCCACAGTGACTTTCGCCTGCCCGAGGGGCTCGACGCGCACGCGCGCATGTTTTGTGACATCCTGCGCGATGCCGACAAGGTGGATATCTTGAAGGCGGTGGGGGAGGCTGATATCTCCCAGGTGCTCGATGTTCCTTTGCCTGAGATTCTTGCCGGGGACATTTCGCCTGCTGTGCGCGACGCCTTCTACAGCCACCGCACCGTCAAACGTACCGAGCGCTCCGGCCCGACCGATATCGTGGTGAGCTATCCCTGCCTGCTCTTTGAGGTCGTACATCCTTATGGCCTGCGCGTTGCCCGCGAGCAAGGCTACGTGTGGAAGCTCCTGGGCCTGCCGTTTACCAACCCCGCCACCGCCGCCGAAGTCTCCCGCATGGCCGAGCACCTGCGGGGGTGGCTGGGAGAGCGTCTGGCAGCCGCGGCGCCCGAGGGCAGTTGCGCTGCCCGCTAGGTCTAAAACGCGCCCGCTGATGGACGATGCCCTGGGCGACGGCGGTGTCGCTTTCTGCGTCATAGGTATATATGATGTCGAAAGGCGAGACAACGATTTTGCGGGTGTGGCCGAAATGCGAGAGGACGGACTGCGGCAGGTCGCGCGAACCGTGTTGGGGAAACCGCTCGAGTAGGGCCAAGGCCTTGATGATTTTGGCGCGCTTCCCTTTTGACGAGACCATCGCGAAGTCGTCTCCAAACGACTCGAGGATGATGGCTCTAGCCGTCTAGTCCGTCCTTGCGGCGGGAGAAGTTGTCGTGTGCTTCGGTGACTGAGATTGTTGCCGTGACTGGCGCGGATGCCTCCCCAGCTATGACAAGCGCCACAATTATGACCAGGTTCCCTAAGGTTGCTGATGGCGTTCAGGTGATTGACGCCCGTGGCCTGGATAGATACGGCCTGGGGGAATGCCTGGTTTTCCAAAGGTTGCATCCCAATCCCCAAAGCAACTGATACGACGGAAGATCCCACCTTTGAAAAACCCCGACCGTGCGAGGGGCGTATCGTGGGTTGCGGTGGTCGCGCCTTGACTTGAGAATACTACTGCAGTAGTATCCGTGTTGCCGTACTACCGCAGTCTTATCGGAAACCGATTCTTTTGATAGGGGAGCGCGCCGTGGAGATAAAGCTGTTCGACTCGGAGCTCAAGGTCATGGACGTGTTGTGGCGCGAGGGGCCCTCCAGTGCCAAGCACGTTGCGGAGGTCCTGCGCGACGAGGTCGGATGAAACGTGAACACCACGCGCACAATCATCAAGCGCTGCATTGAGAAGGGCGCCATAGAGCGGACCGAACCCCATTTCATGTGCAGCGCCCTCGTCTCCAAGGAGGAGGTGCAGCAAGACGCTGCTGACGAGCTGATTGACAAGGTGTTTGATGGTTCCGCTGGCAACCTTGTCGCAGCACTGCTCAGCAGCAAGAAACTGTCGCGTGACGAGATTGACAAGCTCAGACGCATCGTCGACGAGCTCGAGTAATAACGCGCGGGTCGGAAGGGGCGGACATGCAGACGGTCGACCTGGTTACGATGAGCCTGACCGGCTCCGGCATGGTGATGGCGGTGGTCCTCGCACGGGCGCTGCTGCTTAAGCGCCTGCCGAAGCAGACGTTCGTGATCCTATGGGCGCTCGTCGCCCTGCGCCTGCTCATGCCCTTGGCTATCCCTGCGCCCGTCAACGCATACTCGTTGCTCTCCATGCCGGCCCAAGCGGTGGCTGAGAAGGTCGAGCTTCTGTTTGAGCAGGCAGATACCGGTAGTACGGCAACTCCGGAATCATCGCAAAGTCAGGCGCTCCAAGAGGAGGGCGGCGGTACGGTAACTGTTGCTGGCTTTGCGGATGACCAAGACGCGTCAGGTGGCGGCGAGGGCCTTGCGAACCCCATGCATGTAGTGTGGGGCGCAGGCACGATTGTGGTTGCCGGGGCGTTCCTCGTGACGCACGCCCGTCTCAGGAAGCGCCTCGCCGAGTCACCG
>USJP01000194.1 GCA_900555105.1 uncultured Coriobacteriaceae bacterium
GACGCGGCTGCGGATTCGCGGCTTAGGAGACCACCCCCGAGCTGCGCACTCTGCTCCAAGGTGTCATATGGAGCTTAAAAACCACACTGCAAACGAGGGTCGCCCTTCTCCCAACATCGGGAAAAGGGCGGCCCTCGACTCTTGTAGATCTGGTTTTAAAGCTGAAAAACCGCACACGGCTGAGATTACGTCAGCCGGCGGTTCGCCTAAGCTGCAAATCCGCAGCAGGGCGCACTTTGCCCTGTGAGGACTGCAGCGTGGCGAATCCGCCGGCGGCTGGGACGGATTTAGGCCTGTGCGCCTGCGAGCGCCTCGGTGACGGCCGTGAAGATGGCCTTGGAGGTCACGCTGGCACCGGAGACGGCCTCGACGCCGTCAACGCCATTGGCCTCGACGATCTTGGCAGGAAGCTGCTCGATGGCCTTGGATCCGATGCCGGCAGTCTCAGCATTCTCGCCGACCTCAACGTTCGTGATCTTGCCGCCCTCGACGGTCACCGTGACATCGAACGTACCACCAATGCCCTTGCCGGTGCCCGTGTAGGTACCGTCGGCAAGCTCGCCGGTACCGGCAGCTGCGGGAGCCTCCTCGGCGGAAGCCTCCTCAACAACCTCGGCCTTCTCGGCGGGAACGGTCTCGGCAACAAGGTCGCTCGTGCCAGCGATGATCTGGCCGAGCAGGTAACCCCAGGTCAGGGCACGGCCGTTGGAGTTGCCGGCCATGTTGATGGGATAGTCAACGGCATACAGATCGCCCGAAGCGTTACCGGTGGCATAGAGGCCCTCGATAGGCTTGCGGTTGGTGTCGAGCACCTGCAGGCGGCGGTTAATGTCAAGGCCGCCGACGATGGCAAGCAGGGCTACACCGACCTTGCAGGCATAGAACGGGGGCTCGGTGACGGGGAACAGGAAGTCAGCCTGCTTGTGGAAGTCCTCGTCAACGCCGTTCTCAACCAGCGTGTTGTAACGCTCGACGGAAGCCTTCATGGTGTCGGCGTCGATGCCGATGAGCTCGGCGAGCTCCTCAAGGGTGTCGGCCTTGTAGGCGCTGTCATTGTCAGCCTGAATGGCCGCGTCAACGATGGCGGTGACGTCCTCGGGCTTGAAGGGGTCGCCCACCTCGCCACCCATGGAGTCCCAGAACATGCCGCCGCCCACACCGTTCTCGAGCGTCTTGACGTTCTGCTCGCCGTAGTTGGCGTCCATGATGGCCCATGCGATGTGGTCGGTCTGACGCATGACGTTCATCGACTTGCCCTGAACCCAGGTGCCCTCGTTGCAGAAGCGCTCGCCCTCGAGGTTGAGGAACATGAACGCGCCGTGGAACATGCAGCCAGCCTGGGGATGGAGCATGAGCGGGAAGGGGCCGTCCTGCATGCCGGCGCCGACCCACAGGCCCATCTTGTGGCCGTCGCCAGTGGAGTAGCCGGCAGGGCCGTTCTGGTTCTCGAGGCAACCGTGGACGATGGGCTCGCAGTAGTAGTCCACCATTTCCTCGTCCATGTCGATGCCGCCGGTAGCAAGCACGACTGCCTTGGTGCCCTCGTAGTACACGTTGTTGCCGTCGGCATCGGTGGCGATGACGACGGTGATGCGGCCGGACTCGTCCTTCACGAGCTGCTGGGCGCAGGTGTAGAAGTCATAGGTCGCGCACACGCCGTTGTGCTTGTCAGCATCCTGGGAGTCGACGTACAGCACGGCGGTGGGCAGGAAGTAGCCCGTCTCCTCGGGGAAGGTCACCGAGTCGTCCACCTTGTGGAACTGGTGATACGAGAAGCTCTCGGGAATGATGGCGTTGGGGGCATAGGCGCGGAACGAGTCGGGCTCGACGCCGTACTCTGCAGCCTTGTCGATGAACCAGTCGCCAGCCTCGCCAGACTTGTTGAACCACAGGGAGACGAGGGACTCCTTCACGCGGCTTGCGCAGGTGCGGATCCAGCGGTGCTGGGCCTCCTCGATGTTGACCGTGAGGTCCTGGCCGATCTTCTCGCCATAGGCCTTGGTAAACTTGGTGTTGCACAGGCCCATGCCGCCGCCACGGCCCTGAACGGTGCCGAGCTTCTCGATGACGATGACGTTGAGACCGTTGTCGACGCAGGAGCTGGCGGCAGCGCAGCCGGAGTTGCCGGCACCGATGACGATGACGTCGGCGGTCTTGGTGGAAGCGCAGCTAGCAGGGTCGATGGGCTCGGGGGCGGTCATGAAGGAGGGCACGGCCTTCTCATAGGCAGGGCCTGCAGTGTTGACGCCGCCAGCCTCGGTGGGGGCAGCATACTTCATGTCCTCATCGGAGCCCGTGCCACCAGCAAACGCAGTAGCAGCAGAACCAGCAGCCAGAGCGGCCACGCCAGCACCAGCAAGGAAAGAACGACGAGAGAGGGTCATATTTCAAATCCTTTCATCTCATAGGCTCGCCGGGGACCACCTGCGGCGTTGCAGCTGATTGGCCCTCGGCACATCACATCACTCGGGCTCGCCGAGGGCCATCTGCGGCGTTGCATGGAAGCTCATGTACGTCCAGTACACTTCGCCCCCATGCGCCTTGCAGCTGGCCCCCGGTGTATCCCCAAGGTTTTTAGAAGCAATAACCGACTGTCTTCGCGGGGGTTGAGGACCCCGGGTGCTACCAGCCGGAACAACGCCAGCCTGAGGGTTTCCCTAAGCTGCGAATCCGCAGCCGCGCTTTTTGCGGCGAGGACCAGCAGCGTGGGAAACCCTCAGGCGAACGAGCAGAACAAACCTTTCAGCTGCTTACAGCTGTGCCAGGTCCTTACCAAGCAGGTAGGACAGCGTGCCGCACACGGCGCCAAGGTTCTGGCCAGGCATCACGAAGTTGTAGGTGTTGGCGTAGAAGTCGCCGGTCATGATGCCGGTGTTGTACAGGCCCTCGATGGGCTCGTCGTTCTCGTCGCACACCTGCATCTTCTCGTTGGTGCGCAGGCCGCCGCACACGGTGAGGAAGGTGGCGCCCACGGACTTGGTAGCGTAGAACGGGCCCGTCTCGATGGGGAACAGGTACTCGGGGTTCACATGGAACTCCTCGTCGAGGCCGTTCTTTGCGTACTCGTTGTAACGCTTGATGGACTCGAGGGCATTGTCACCATCGATGCCGTCGGCAGCCATCTTCTCAACAAGCTCCTCGATGGTGTCGGCCTTGTAGTAAACCGTGGAGGAACCGATGCCCTCGACGACGCCAGCCTCGGCGTTCTTGTCCCAACCAGCGATGATCTCCTCGGGGGTCGAGGGCTGAATGCCGTTCTCGAGGTCGACGCAGCAGCCAAAGGCCTCCCAAGTGTCCTGCGTGTAGGCGTAGTTGGTGTCCCACACGGCAAAGGCGGTCTGCTGGGGAAGCTGCAGCTTGGAGATGGCGCCGTAGGCGAAGTTGGTGATCTCGTTCTGGTAACGCTCGCCGTGGATGTCGAGGTTGATGCCCCAGAAGTTGGAAATGACGCCGTGGGCGGGGCCAGTGGCGCCACCGTTGATCATGGGAGCGACGGGGAAGGTCTTCTGCCAAGCGGCGCCGACCCACAGGCCCATCTTCTGGCCGTCGCCGGGCATGAGGCCGTCGTAGGCGAGCTCAGTGTCGTAGTCAATCTTGTCCCAGCTGATGGCGTCCTTGAACCACTTGTAGGCCATGGGGCTGTAGCGCGCCATGAGGTCGCGGTCCTTGGAGAAGTCTCCCGTGGCAAGCACGACGGCCTTGGTGGCCTCGTACTTGATGTAGTTGCCGTCGGCGTCCTGGGCAACAACGGCACTCACGCGGCCGGTGTTGTCGTCGTCGCGGATGAGGTAGAGGGCGCGGGTGTTGTAGTCGATCTCGCCGCCGAGGTCCTCAGTGAAAATCTGCGCGTAGGTCTGGGCCTCGATGGGGGCACCCCACAGAGCGCCGAAGGGCTGCTCGTCGCTGTAGAAGTTGTGCGACGCAGGCGGCACGTCGATGACGCCGTCGGGATCGGGGTAGCCAGGCTCCAGGCAGCAGTGCAGGCCCTTGCCCTCCATGAGCTCGATGGTCCAGTTGATGGACTCAGCGGAGTTGTTGATCCAGCGGGCCCACTTCTTCTTGTCCATGAGGTAGGTGCCGGAGGTCTGCTCGGTCTTCACGATCTTGCGAGCGAGCTCGGGGTTGTACTCGATGCCCTTCTCCACCTGGTACTTGGAACCGATGGCGTGGTTGGAGCCACCGCGGCTCATAGCCTTGGAAGAGGCGGAGAAGAGGATGACGTCGGCGCCCTCCTCGGCAGCGGAAACGGCGGTGCACACGCCGGCCATGCCTGCACCCACGACGACGATGTCGTGCGTGACGGTCTTGGCAATCTGGTCCTCAGGGATGGGGTCGGGAGCGATCTCGAAGCTCCACTTGGCGCCCTCGAGCTTGTCGGCGGTCATGGCCTCCTGCTCGTCGGCCACGGCGACACCGGCAAGTGCGCCCATGGCGGCGACACCGGCAGCGGCGGCCCCTGCACCCTCGACAAACTGACGACGGTTGAGTTCCATGTTGGTTCCCCTTTCAACTGGTAA
>USJP01000195.1 GCA_900555105.1 uncultured Coriobacteriaceae bacterium
CGGTGGTCTAACACAGAGTTGCAGAATTTGCCCCGAGCCTCTCCAAGGGCGAAGAGCGCCAACCCGAGCGGCTTGCCGAAATCGCCGACCGCTTTGGCCTCACTGCCCGAGAGGCTGACATCATGGGCCTCTATGCCCAAGGGCGCAGCCGCGCGTTCATCAGCGCGCAGCTCGTCATCTCGGAAAACACCGTGCGCGACCATCTCAAGAACATCTACCGCAAGCTCGATGTACACAACAAGCAGGAACTTATCGACCTTATCGAGGGGCGATAGAAAAAGCCCCGGCCGCACCTCACGGTGCTCGCCGGGGCCCAGCCGTCTAACAGCTCGGAAAAGGGCTACTTGCCAGCAATGCCGTCGGCCACGTGCATGCCGCTTACGACGCAGCGGGTCAGCGACGCGCCGCCGATGTAGTCGTAGGCAAAGATGCCGCCGATGGCCTCGCCAACCACATGCAGGCCGGCAATGGGCGTGCCGTCAGGCTCGAGGGCCTGGCAGTCGGCATCGACGTAGGCGCCGCCGAAGCACTGCGTGCCGCCCGGGACCATAGGATAGAAGGCATAGAACGGAGCCGTGGACACGGGGCGAGCGCAGGCCGTCTTGTCGATGGCGAGACCAGAGGTCTTGTCGCCGTCGATGGCGGCGTTGAACTCGTCAATCGTGGCGGTCAGCGTGGCGGGATCAACACCGATCTGCGCGGCAAGGTCCTCGATCGTGTCGGCCTGGGGCACTTCCACACCGAAGTTGCCGAACTTGTCCAGGTCGGACTTGAGGACATCGAGCTCTTCCACGGCCGCGCTGTCGAAGATAAGAGCATGGGTCTGACCGGGCTGGCTGTAGGCCGACTTGCCGATGGCGACGTAGCCCAGGCTCTCATCCACAAAGCGCTCGCCAGCGCTGTTGACAACGACGGTATACATGGCCGAGGAGAACGGGCACAGGGCGGGCATGGTCGGGGGCACGGGCGCAATGTGCAGCGAGCGGTCAATGCCCACAGTGCCGATGCGCATACCACCCGCACGCTCAACGGCGAGCAGGCCATCGCCGGTCAGCGTCTTGTTGCCACGAACGAGGATCTGATCGCCCTCGGCGCCGCAGCTTGCCTGCATGAAGCCCTTGTTGGCCAGGTAGCCACCCGTGGCGATAACAACCTGCGGGGCAGAGAGCTCCTGTACGCCGTCGGCGGTGCGAACCTTCACACCCGAAACGGCTCCGGTGGCCTCGTCCATCACGAGGTCGACGAGCTTGGCGCTCACAAGCTCCTGGCCGCCAGCCGCCTCAAACTCGCTCACCATCTGGTCCATGAGGTCGGGCATGCCCTTGCCGCCGCCGGGAGCTGCGCTCACAGCAAGCACATCGTAAGGCTGCACCTGAGCGGGGTCGGTAAAGGAGCAGCCATGGCTCACGAGCCAGTCATTGGCAGCCTTGGAGTTGGCACACACCAGCTGCGTGAGGTCGGCGTCGCCCTTGCCCTGGCTCTTTACGTTGAAGGAGTCCACCATCTTCTGAACGCCCTCGTCGGTGTCCTCCATCGGGAAGAGGAACTGGCCACCAGCCATACGCGAGTTACCCGCCGTGGCCATGGTGTCTTCCTTGGTGACGAGCAGGACGTTCTTTACGCCGTCCTCGAGCAGACGCACGCCCGTGCACAGGCCTGCCAGGCCCGAGCCCACGACGATGGCGTCATACGTATCACCGGCAGCGGAAGCATCGGCAGGCGCCTCCGCCTTGCTGGCCTCCTCGGCGAGCGCCGCCCCCGCGGCCAAGCCGGACAATGCCAACCCGCTCGTTGCTGCTGCCACAAAACCCCTACGCGTTACCTTGTTTGCCTTGCACTCCATGATTTCCTCCTTGACATGAATGCTTGGTTCCGAACGCGACCACGACGCATGACACCCGAGTGGATGGGTGCGCCGCCCGTTCGGACTGATTCGCAGTATTGCCCCAAGCTCTTCCGCAAAGGGGGTGGTTCTGCACTCGGGCAGCCACCTACAAGGGGCGGTTTTGCCGCAAAGCCATGTGCGCAAAAGGGGTGGTTGCCATGAAAGTACCTGGTAGATTAATCAGTATACAATCTACGTGCTAAACGGCAGGCTGCGGGCACCATTCCACACCGTGGGCGCCGGGAACGAGATCACTGCCCCTTTGGGCAATCAGGACACGGGCGTGTAGCGCGGCCAGCCGCATACGGCAACACGTCGGCGTACCGTTGCGGCTGCGTCCCAAAGTCTACGAAGAACCTGATTGCCCTTGGGCAAAGAGTATCGCCGAGCAAGCTGAGCGCCGCCCATCATCGCCCGTCGGCGCTCACACGGCAAATCGGCAGCGAGCCGCAATCGTCCTTACCCGTGCGTGTACTGGCCGTGGCGCTTGGTGTTGGAGCTGCGCTGGATGGCGAACTTGGGGCAGGAGTGCAGGCAGCGCAGGCACATGGCGCAGCGGTCCTTCACCCACACAGGGCGGCCGTTGCGCATCTCGATAGCCTCAACCGGGCACTTCTTCGCGCACAGGCCACATCCGATGCAGGTGTCCTCAACCGTAAACTTGCTGGTCAGGCGCATGCTGTTGTCGTAAATCGCCTTGCCGATGGAACCTGTGAAGCCCGGCATATTGAACTGGAGGTGGTGCCCGCGGGTATGCTCGTCCAACATGGCGCGCACGTCCTTGATGCGCTTGTCTGCCCGGGCATTATGAGCCGCGACCTTCTCCTTGTCAGACAAGTTGAATATCGGCGTCCAGGCGTCCGGCATACTTACGCCAAAGGCCGCATCGAGAGACAGGCCCTTTTCACGCAGGATCGCGTCTGCATGGGCCACCATTCCGCCCGGCGTGATTCCAAACGGGGCGATGAAGAACACATAGGGCTTGCTAGCAGCAGACCCCGCCGGCGATTCGGACCCCGACGCGAACGAAAACTCCGCACGCTCGAGAAACTCGCGCACCAGGCTGGGCAGCGTCCAGCAGTACGTGGGTGAGAGGATTCCCAAGCGGCCGTCGTCGACATACCAGCTCAACTCCCCGGTGCGCAGGACGTCCTCTATGGAGACCAAACGCTCGCCCTCATGCGCGATACTACGCGCCACATGCAGGGTATTTCCCGTTGCAGAGAAGTAGAAAAGCATGTCATCCTCCTACGTCTGCACCTCCATCAGCCCCGGTAGGCGCCCTCGACCTTCTGAAAGCTGCGCCCGACGGAGATGCTTCCCTCGCCAGCCCTTCGCCACGTAGAATATCACCCTCGAGAACACTGAACCGAACGCACCGGGAAAAGGATTAGCCAACTTGCCTGGGCACGGAAAACAATCAGTGGGGTAGTATGTCCCGAACAGGAAACGCCTGACCCGGGAGGCCGCCATGGAGAAACGCACGTTTCGCACGCCGCAGGGAGACATTGCTTACTGGGTTTCGCGCAAGGGCAGCCCGGACAAGCCGTGGCTCGTCTTTTTGCCTGGTCTCACAGCCGACCACCGACTCTTCAACCCTCAGATTGCCGCGTTTGAAAGCAAGGCGAACCTTTTTGTGTGGGATGCGCCATCGCACGGAGAGTCGCGCCCCTTCGAACTCGCCTGGACGCTCGACGACCTCGCGCGCTGGCTGCATGGCATTCTGGAACGCGAGGTCATCGCGTGGCCCATCCTCGTGGGGCAGTCGCTGGGAGGCTACATCGCACAGGCATACCTCGACCTCTTCCCAGGCCAGACAGCTGGCTTCATCTCGATTGACTCGGCTCCGCTCAAGCGTCGGTACTTCCATGGGTGGGAGATTTGGGCGCTGCGCCACACCCATCTCATGTATCTGAGCATCCCCTGGAAAACGCTCGTACGTCTGGGCTCCACAGGATGTGCGACAACGCCACAGGGGCAGGCCCTCATGCGCGAGATGATGGCGGGCTACGGCAAGCGCGAGTATTGCGACCTCGCGGCGCACGGCTATCGTGCCCTGGCAGATGCGGCGGCTGAGGGGCGCCCCTACATCATCGACTGCCCGAGCCTGCTCATCTGCGGGGAAAAGGACGCCGCAGGTTCAGCGCGCGACTACAACAAGCGCTGGGCCGCCGCCGAGAACCTCGACCTGCACTGGATTGCCACCGCCGGTCACAACTCCAATACCGACAAACCCGACGAGGTGAACGCGCTGATCGAGGAGTTTTGGAACCGCGTGCGCTAAGCCGAGGGCAGGCACAACGGCTCGTATAACACGCGAGCGACAGGTTGAGAAATACAACGGTTTTGGGCCGAAATGGCTGACAAAACGTGAAATATTTCAACCTGTCGCTCGCAAAATGACGTGGGACGTAGGCCGAAGGTCGCCGGGACGCAGGGCGGGTCCGCAAGTCCGCAGGGTCGCAGGGCGAAGGCCCGCGGGGTGCGAGCCAGAAGCCGTGGGCCGCAGTCCGCAGGTCCGCAGGGCGGGGCGCCGTTCTCCTTACTCGGCGGACTCTTCAGCCACGAGGCGGCGCAGCATCTGGGCGATGCCGCGGTAGAAATCCGTGGAGGCGC
>USJP01000196.1 GCA_900555105.1 uncultured Coriobacteriaceae bacterium
GCACCATATTCGCAGGTGCCTCGTCCCCAACCGCTGCAGCGGCCGCCTCCACGCCCGCATCCGCCGAAGCCTTGCGGCTTGACAGCTTCGCCCAAACCCTGGGCCTCACGCCCCGCGAGGCCGAAGTGTGCCGCTACCTCGTGCAGGGCCGCAGTCTGCCCTTCATCGCCGAGCAGCTCTACGTGACCGCCGGCACCGTGAAGACCCACGCCATCCACATCTACCGCAAGGCCGGCGTCACCAGCAAACAGGAACTCATCAGCCTGTTTGGAGAGAGCGCCGCGCAATAACCGCAGCCTCAAGCCGCAATGCGTCGCCTTGGCAAAAGATAAGACACCCCCTCACAAGCGTGCCTTTCCGAGAATCAGTATAAGAGCAAGAAACCTCCGGCTATGCCCCCAGCAGTGCCGCCGGAATCACATGCACGCCGTCGTCGCGCGTATAAGCGAGGTTTCCGCGCCCCACCACGACCGCAAGGAATGCCGGCCGCACGTTCTGTGCCGAGGGGTTCGCGCACATCTTGTCGCGCAACCTCAGCAGACTTTTCGCTGCATCGTCGGCTTTCGTGTCACTGAGCTTCACCTCGACGGCACCCCAGACACTACCCCGCTGCACGATAACATCCACCTCAAGTCCGGTTTCGTCACGGTAATAGAAAACGTCATTGCCAATCCCTGGGTAAGTGGAGAGGAAGACCCTCAAATCACGCACGACCAGGTTCTCAAAGAGCATGCCAAGTGTTTGGGTATCACGCATAAGGCCCTCCGCAGTTGCCCCAAGCAGGGCGCATGCAAGAGATGGGTCGCAGAAGTAGCGTTTTGGCTTCACACGCACTCTCGCCTTGGCCCGCATCGGCGGCTCCCATCCGCGCAGCTCCTCGGTAAGCTTCAGTCTGTCGAAAAGCCCGAGATAGGAAGCAACGGTGTCCTCGCTCGGCCCCGCCTCGCCGCCCGCGGTATCATTGGCAAGGGTCCTGTAAGTTACAGCCTGGCTCTCGTTCATCGCAAGAGCTCTCATGAGTGCCAGCGCCGTTTCGGGCGAACGTCCTTCCTCCAGAACGTTAACATCGAGAACAGACTGCACGTATTGCAAGGCAGTCTCAACAGCTGCCTCATCGGAAAGCCCTAGGTTAGCAGGCCAGCCGCCGCGGAGGCACCAGCGGGCAACATCTGCCAGCCCAGACTCTCTGCGAGCAGGCGTGAGCCCATCGCCATCGAGCAGGGTCGACAGAGACACACGGGCCTCCCCCTCCCCGGACTCGCATAGCGCCATAGGCCGCATTGAAAGTCGGGCGATTCTACCTGTGCCAGAATGTCGCACTCGGTCGCGGTCGGCCCTGTCCAGAGAGGTTGAACCCGTAAGCAGGAGCGTTCCACGCCTGTTGCCCGAACTGTCCACAAAACGGCGCGCAGCATCCCAAACCTCGGGAACCTCCTGCCACTCGTCGACAAGGTGTGGTTCCTCTCCGACGAGGGCAAGCGCCGGGTCCATTTCTGCAGCTTCGCGCTCCGATGGTTCATCGAGCCTCGTCATACTTCTTGCGCGGGTCATTGCCGTCCATGTTTTGCCGCACCACTTGGGACCGTTGATTTCCACGCAGCCAAACGCCGCCATAAGAGCATCGAGCCTGCCCTCGATAAGCCTCGGCTTATAGCCTTCTGGTATGAGTGTCATTTTCGCCGCCATGGTGTTCCTTCCTCTCGACGCATCATTCAATCGGCATTTTACGTCATCTACGTTCGGCAAAATACGTGAATCTCATTCGGCAAATTACGTGCATTGTGTTCGGCAAAATACGTACGCTCCGTTCGGCAAAATACGTGGTCGGCGTTCGGCAAAAAGCGAACGGGCAGGCAGCCTCGCAGTAAGCGAGAGAAAAGCTTTTTTTTGATGCAATATTGTTAGACTTTACTAACTATCGCTTATCCCCGATGTACATTGGAGGTTCCTGACAGCCGGGAGAGAGGCGCCACACCAAGACAGGCCGCCCCTCCCCTGGGCGCGACGCGCAGGAACACCAGGCGGCAACGACACTCGGCGGTGAGGCACATGGAAGCGTTTCTTGGGATTTTGATTCCCTTCTTGGGCACGACACTGGGCGCGGCCTGCGTGCTCTGTATGAAAAAGTCCCTGGGTAACCTGGTACAGCGCGCGCTGGCAGGTTTTGCCGCGGGAGTGATGGTGGCCGCCTCCATCTGGAGCCTGCTGATTCCGGCCGTCGAGCAATCGGCGTCCATGGGCAGAATGGCCTTCTTCCCGGCGTTTGCTGGATTTTGGATCGGCGTGCTTTTCCTGCTTGCCCTCGACCATCTGATCCCCCACCTGCATGTGGGCAGCGAGCAGGCGGAAGGACCAAAGACCAAACTCGGCCGCACCACGATGATGGTGCTGGCAGTGACCCTGCACAACATCCCCGAGGGAATGGCGGTCGGCGTCATGTACGCGGGCTTTCTCGCGGGCAGCGAGCAAATCACGGCGGCAAGCGCACTCGTTTTGTCCCTCGGCATCGCCATTCAGAACATCCCGGAAGGCGCAATCATCTCCATGCCATTGCGCGCTGAGGGGCAGAGCAAGGGCAAGGCGTTTGCGGGCGGCGTTCTGTCCGGCATCGTGGAGCCCATTGGCGCGGTGCTCACGATTCTCGCCGCGCAACTCATAATCCCAGCCCTGCCGTACCTTTTGAGCTTCGCGGCAGGCGCCATGCTCTACGTCGTGGTGGAGGAGCTCATCCCCGAGATGTCCCAGGGGCGCCACTCCAATGTCGGCACAGTGCTCTTCGCCGTGGGATTCAGCGTGATGATGATGCTCGACGTCGCGCTGGGATAGCCCCGCCTGCACCCGACCAACAATCCGAAGCGATTTTTAGCGCAATAACACAGTGCCTGTGCGACGTTTTTTGCTCATCTAAATGATGCTTATGCGACGTTTTTCGAGCAATATTACCCTGGCTCTGCGACGTTTTTTGAGTATCGAAACCCCACCCTTGCGACGTATTTCGCACGCAACTCCGCCGTGGCTGCAACATTTTCGAAGCAGAGCCTGCCTTCCGCACGGCGGCAGCAATCAGCTCGAATCAGAAAGCAAGTCCTCCTGCCGGTTTGAACAGCCCCTTCGAGCCTAGAGCCCTTCACTCACCCATGCGCCAACGTTATGCGTGAGGCGGTTGAACCCCGCAGATACCTCCTCGTTAGGGAAACCGAGGTCGTAGACAGTGCCCATACCTTGGCCCCAGACACCCTTGATGGTGAGATAGCCGGTCTGCAGGAGAACCGCAGGCATAGAGGGGTCTGCCGGCTCGAAAGTGCCCAGGTCGGCATCGCCCACAGTGAGGGAGTCCATGTCCATGGGGGCCTTTTTGGCATAGGTCATGAGCCAGGCCGGGGTCCCGGTCTCGAACCAATACGACTTCAATTGCATGTCTCTCAGCGCGCTGCCAAGGGAAACGGGATTAAACACGCGCACCATTCGCTCGTCAAAGCAGTCGTACATGGACACAAGCTGGGCAAACGCACCGTCAACATCGACCTCGAGCCGATCGGCCAAGGAAGAAAGACGCACAGGGTAGTTCTTGCGAACTTCCTCGTGCGTGTAGCCCAGCAGAGTCGTCGCGGCCGGGTTCATCGTAAGGTCCGTCAGGTTATTAAGGTCCGAAAAGATAGAGACCTTTGAAAACTTCGAGACGCCGGTCATA
This sequence comes from uncultured Coriobacteriaceae bacterium, assembly GCA_900555105.1. Classification (GTDB taxonomy): domain Bacteria; phylum Actinomycetota; class Coriobacteriia; order Coriobacteriales; family UMGS124; genus UMGS124. The sequence goes on from USJP01000196.1 coordinate 3,692, forward strand.
AGACAGAAGCGCTGCATAGACTCCGTCTTCTTGATAACCGCGTAAAACGACTTGAGGAACGCCTGGAAAGGGCGAACCTTCTCCGAGCCCACCCAGTGCGTGAGGGGTTTGTCGTATTCGTCAACAAGAAGGACAACCTGGCCCAAAGAACCTGAGGCAGCAACGTCTTCGATAAAAGACTGCAGACAGATGGCGGCGTCATCCTCGTTGCGCAGGGCAACCCCGAGCCTGTCGGCCTCCGAACGCATCGTTGCCACGACGCGCCCCTCGACTTCTCCGACGGTCTCTCCCGAGCACAAGCTCATATCGAGGCGGATGACGGGATACGTAGCAGACCAGTCCCACGGCAGCGAATCTATCGCCAGGCCCTGAAACAAGTCGCGCCTGCCCTCAAAAAGCTTCTGGAGCGTCGAGACCAACAGCGACTTGCCAAAACGGCGCGGGCGAGAGAGAAAGAACTGGTTACCCATGGAGGTATTGACCAACGGATACATCAGCCCCGTTTTGTCGACATAGGTGATGCCCGTTTTGCGGATGGTCTCGAAGTCGTATGTGTTTGTGGCAATACGCTCCAGCTCCATGGCATGTCCTTCCGCTTGGCACATCTACGCGGTCATTCTACAACAAGGTATGCGGTGGAAAGAAACGGCCCGCCAAGAACCACCAGAGCTGCGCCCGCTACCTCTTGATCCATGAGGTCTCGGGGCGGCAGATGAGGCGGGCGTTGTTGTAGGCCATCTCAAGTGTTAGGCAGGTGCGAGCCGAGTAGAAGCCGTCCTCGCGCTGCACGGCGAGCGCCAG
>USJP01000197.1 GCA_900555105.1 uncultured Coriobacteriaceae bacterium
GGTTCTACGACTCCGCTTGCACCGACCCCGTGAACTTCGACGCCCCGCTCGTCGCTGGTTCCGGCCATGCTACGCTCTTCGCCCAGTGGACCAAGGTTGAGCAGGCCATCAGCATCGACGTCCTCTACGTCGCCAACGGCGGCGTCTTCGCCGACGGCAACGACACCCTCCAGGGCGTCTCTGACTCCGAGGGCTACGCCCGCATCCCGCTGCAGCCCACTCGCGAGGGCTACACCTTCGTGGGCTGGTCCTTCCAGTCCGACGGCTCCGACCCCGTCGACTTCAAGCAGCCCCTCGTCGCCGGCTCCGGCCATGTGACGATGTTCGCCCAGTGGAAGGCCAACGAGGTCCAGGCCCCCGTCAACGAGATCGAGGTCCTCTACGTCGCCAACGGCGGTGTCTTCTTCGACGGCAACGACACGCTCCAGGGCGTGACCGACTCCGAGGGCGTCGCCCGCCAGCCCCTCGCTCCCACCCGCGAGGGCTATGAGTTCGCCGGCTGGTTCTACGACTCCGCTTGCACCGACCCCGTGAACTTCGACGCCCCGCTCGTCGCCGGCTCTGGCCATGCCACGCTGTTCGCTCAGTGGACTGCCAACGAGACTCCTGATCAGCCCGATCAGCCCGTCAACCCTGACCAGCCTGGCCAGCCCGAGCAGCCCGGCAACCCTGATCAGCCGAGCAACCCCGATCAGCCCAGCAAGCCTGACCAGCCCAGCCAGCCCGACCAGCCCAGCAACCCTGATCAGCCTGGCACCGACACGGACGCCCCCAAGCCTGAGACTGTTGTCGGCAAGGACGACGCTCCCAAGGCTGACGCCGTAAAGCAGGAGACCGCCAAGAAGCAGCTCCCCAAGACTGCCGATGAGACGAACACTGCCGCTATGGCTGTTGTCGCCGGTGCTGGCGTTGCCGCTGTTGCCGCCGGTGCCGTCCTCATGGGCCGTCGCAAGAACGAGAACTAAGCTCTATAGTTCTCAATCGCTCCCGTGTACGGCACTCTTTCTGATGTAAGACGTAGTCAGAAGGCCTGTACGTAAGACACGCCCCCATTTCTCTCAGTGCAGAGGAGTGGGGGCGTTTTGCATTGGAGCAACTCTCTTGTGATATTTTTCGATTGGGATAAGGCTGAATCGCCCATCCTGCCCATTTCTCATGCACGTGTGGGCCTTCGGCGATTGCACTGCTCGGCTGCGCTATCATGGCCGCGCTCTTTTTGGTAGTTTTCCGCAGGTATAAGGCGCGCATTGTTTGGAGGCCCGCATGCTGCTCGACCAATTCTCTCGTACGAGACTTCTTCTCGGCGATGACGGTGTGGAGGCGCTCCGCGGGAGCCGTGTGTGCGTCTTTGGCGTGGGCGGCGTGGGCGGCTATGTCGTAGAGGCGCTCGCTCGCTGCGGCGTGGGCGCTCTCGACATCGTGGATAACGACACGGTTTCCGTTACCAACATCAATCGTCAGATTATCGCCACGTGGGACACGATCGACCGCTACAAGGTGGACGTGATGGCCGAGCGTATCTCCTCCATCAACCCTGATTGCCACGTTGTCAAGCACTGCTGCTTTTACTTGCCGCAGACGCGCGGTGAGTTTGACTTTTCCGCGTACGACTACGTTGTCGACGCGGTGGACACGGTCGCCGCCAAACTTGACATTATCGTGGCGGCCAATGAAGCGGGCACACCTGTTATCTCTTGCATGGGTGCAGGTAACAAGCTCGATCCTACCAAGCTTGAAGTGGCCGACATCTACGACACCTCCGTGTGCCGCTTGGCTCGTGTCATGAGCCGCGAGCTGCGCCGCCGTAATATCGCCTCGCTTAAGTGCGTGTACTCGCGCGAGCCTTCCGTTGAGATATCCGACGGTGCGTCTGCCTGCGAAAAGGGGAGCGTCTGCCCTCCGGGGTCCTCACTTGCGCATCTCAATCCTCGTGTGGTTCCGGGTTCGGTCTCGTTCGTGCCCAGCGTGGCGGGCCTCATCATCGCCTCGGAGGTCGTGCGTGATCTCATCGCTTCGGTAGCCAAGGCTGACGAGTAGTCTGCAAAGGGGCGACGCCGGCGATGCTGACCTATGACCTTTCTCAGCGCGGTGACGAGAGCCTATATGAATATCTGTATCTCTGCATTCGCGCGGATATAGAGAATGGGTCCATCCCCGCCGGTCGTCGTCTTCCTTCCAAGCGTGCCCTTGCCAAGCATCTCGGCGTGAGCCTCATCACGGTCGAAGGCGCGTATTCCCAGCTTGTGGCCGAGGGCTACGTTCGCGCCGAGGCTCGTCGCGGCTATTATGCATGCGACCTGGAAGTTAGGCCTACACATCTGGGGCAAAGACCCGACTTGTCTGTGCCTGCAAGCCAGCCCACTGATTCTTGCTCGCTCGTGCACATAGCCAAGCCTGCCGAATGTAATTCGCTTGCGCAGGCAGACAGACCTGCTGGTTCTGGATGTCTCGCGCATGCAGGTTGGTCTGCCGAGCCAAATCCGCTCACACATTCAGATGTGCCCGCCGACTTCGCCCATGCGGTCCATCTTGCCGAACTCGATCAACCGGTTTGCGCAAAGCAGTTGGGTGGCGCCACGCATTCCATTGACGCCACCGCGCCCCGTGCCCCTCTCATCGCTGACTTCTCCTCGGGCTCGCTCCCGCTCAATCGCTTTCCCTTTTCCAGCTGGGCCAAAACGGTCCGCGAGGTTTTGAGCCGCGAGTCAGAACAGTCGCTGCTTGGCGACACGTGCGCTCAGGGTGCCCTGGCCCTTCGCGTTCAATTGGCTGAGTACCTGCACTCTTTCCGAGGCATGCAGGTGAGCCCGGAGCAGATTGTTGTTGCGGCGGGATCTCAGGTGCTCGACAACCTTATCGTGCAGCTGCTTGGTCGCGAGCGCGGCTACGCGGTTGAGACGCCGGGATACTCGCGTCTTGCGAGCATCTATCGGGCAAACGATGCCAAGCTCGCCTATGTCCCGCTCGACGACGGTGGCATCAGCATGCCCCACCTGCGGGCAAGCGGGGTAAACGTCGCCCACATCATGCCCTCGCACCAGTTCCCCACGGGTTTGGTCACGTCGGTTGCGCGTCGCTACGAGCTTCTTGCCTGGGCAAGCGAGCAGCCTGGGCGTTACATCGTCGAAGATGATTACGACTGCGAGTTCCGTCTTTCAGGGCGCCCCATCCCGGCACTCATGAGCGTGGACGCCTCGTCGTGTGTCATCTACACCAACACGTTTGCCAAGAGCTTGGGTTCGTCCTTCCGAATCGCCTACATGGTTCTCCCTGAACCGCTCATGGTCATTTACCAGGAAAAACTTGGTTTCTATTCTTCCACGGTGTCGGCCACCGAGCAGCTTGCCCTGGCGCGCTTCATTTCCACGGGCGAGTATGAGCGACATGTCGCGCGCACGCGCTCCTATTACCGATCTCTCAAAAACGAGCTGGTAGATGCGTTGCGTAGCTGTCCTGTTGCCGACCGCATCCAAACTGAGGCAACCGAGGCGGGCCTTCACTTCCTCATGCACGTGGATGTGCCCGCCCCCACCGAGGCCTTTCTGCAAGCGGCGCGCGCTCGCGGCGTTGTCCTGTCGCCGCTGTCCGCGTTCTGCGCTCCCGGCCAGGCACTGGCACCCGGCTACGACGGCACGTACGTGATGAACTTCGCAGGCCTCGCCCCCAACCAAGCGCATCCCGCCGCAGATGCAATCGCCCAGGCAGTTCAAGATGTCCTAGAGAAGCGGTAGCTCCCTGGATCATTCCGCCGCCATGCGTGCCGGTTCACAGGCCATGCGAGTTTAACTTTGAGCGCCGCGCGGTTGGTTCTCTGGGTTCGACCTGTGCCGTTGCCGGTGTTTTGAGGTTATCGGCCGTTGTTTTGTTGTATCCCAATCCCGTCTGCCGTGTGATATGTGCTTTGACCGATACGCCTGGTCATTGCGCCTGTTTGGTATACACTTCCACCCCAACAAACATGCGCGCTATGCGGCGTGCGTCCAAGGCGGGAAGGACAAGCACATGACGAAGGTCTTCATCGACGGCGAGGCGGGCACCACCGGTCTGCGTATCCACGACAGGCTCTCGGGCCGTGCCGACATCGAGCTGCTCAGCGTGCCCTATGAGCTGCGCAAAGACCCTGTCGCTCGTGCGGAGGCGCTCAACTCTGCCGACATCGCCTTCCTCTGCCTTCCTGACGCCGCCGCCATCGAGGCTGTCGCGCTTGTGGAGAACCCCAACACGGTTGTCATCGACACCTCCACCGCGCACCGCACCGCCCCCGGCTGGACCTACGGCTTTCCCGAGGTTGGCGGCCTGCGCGAGCGCATCGTCGCCTCCAAGCGCATTGCCAACCCCGGTTGTCACGCGAGCGGTTTCATCGCTCTCGTCGCACCCCTCGTTGCCGCAGGCGTTGTCCGCGCCGACGCGCAGCTCAGCGCCACGTCGCTCACCGGGTATTCC
>USJP01000198.1 GCA_900555105.1 uncultured Coriobacteriaceae bacterium
CTCGCCTCGCTGCGGAAGCGGGTAGCTCGTGGAGCACTCGTCGTAGTTGGTGCAGCGGATGAAACGCTTGAGGGTGCGCTCGCTGCGATGAGCAATGAGCAGACCCTCGCGCCCAGCTGCGGCGCAGGTGGGGCACACGCCCACGGTGACGTCGGGCTCCTTGTTGGTGGGACAAGCCGGGTCCACGCACACGACGTAGGGCTTTGAGCGGAACGGCTGCACCTTGATCTGCGGGCAGCCGCACACGGGACACAGCTCCTCCACCGTCTGGATCTTGCCCTGGGGCAAGGGATAGGTGACCTCGCACTCGGGCCAGGCAGAGCACCCGATGAAGCTCGAGCGGGTCTTGGCCGACTGCTTCACAAGCAGGTCATGGCCGCACTTGGGGCACACGCCGATCTTGGCGTCGGCCTGCACTGCGTCGCTGATGGCCTCGCCGAGGTCCTCCTTGTGCTCGATGAGGCCCTCGAGCAGCGAGGCAAGCAGCTCGCGGGAGTGGTCGACAACGGCGTCCTGGCTTGCCTGACCCTCGGCCACCTTCGTCATGTCGCCTTCGAGCTCGCTTGTCATCTCGGGCGTGGTGATGTGGGCAGCGTAGCACTCAAGGGCGTCGATGATGGCCATACCGAGCTGGCTGGGCTCGATGGGGTCGTTTTTGAGGTACTTCACCTCGTAGAGGCGCTCGATGATGGAGGCGCGGGTGGACTTGGTGCCCAGACCCAGGCGCTCCATCTCCTGGATCAGCTTGCCCTGGCTGTAGCGCGCCGGCGGCTCGGTCTGCTTGGCCTCGAGGTCAAGCGAGGTGAGGGCGACTTCCTGGCCCACAGAAAGAGCAGGCAGCTGCTCGTCTTTCTTGGAGCCGTACGGATAGATGGCACGATAGCCGGGCTTCACGAGCACGTCGCCGCTGGCAGTGAACGTCTGTCCGCCCGCGTCGAGCGTAACCTTGGTGCCCTCGATGACAGGCTGCTCGGACAGGGTCGCGAGGAACCTGCGGGCAATGAGGTTGTAGAGCTTCCACTCCTCGGGACGCAGCTTGTCGGGGTCGCCGACGCCTGTGGGGTAGATGGGCGGGTGGTCGGTCGTCTCCTGCTTGCCGCGGGTGGCCTTGAGGGGCTGCGCGGCCAGGAGCTCGTCGCAGTAGTTCGAATACTGGGGCACACCCTTGAGCATGGTCACGACCTCGGAAAGGTCGAGCGTCTCGGGGTACACGGTATTGTCGACACGCGGGTAGGAAATGAGGCCACTCATGTAGAGCGACTCAGCGATGCGCATGGTACGCGCCGGCGTGAGGCCCTCGGCGGCGGCGGCCGTCTGCAGGCTCGTGGTGTTGAACGGTGTCTGGATGGTGCCCTTGCGCGTCTTCTTCACCACGTCGGTCACACGGGCCTTGCCTGCGGCCTTCGCGTCCTGGTAGGCGCTCGTGGCAGTCGCCTCGTCCTTGAAGCGGGCCGTGGCATGGGCGACCTTGAATTCCTCGCCCTTCTGCGTGGCGGCGGTGCCGCGCACAACCCAATAGTCCTCGGGTACAAAAGCCTGGCGCTCCTTCTCGCGGCGGGCGACAAGGGCGAGCGTGGGGGTCTGCACGCGACCGGCACTGCGTACGTTGCCCAGGCCGCCAAACTTGGCCATCGTGAGGTAGCGTGTGAGCACGGCACCCCAGATGAGATCGATGAACTGGCGCGACTCGCCGGCAGCCGCCAGGTCGTCGTCCACGGCTACGAGGTTCTCGCGGGCAAAGGCGTGCTCGAGCTCAGGCTTGGTGAACGACGAGTAGCGAGCACGCACCACGGGCACGTCCTCGTTGACCTGGCGCACCATGGACACGGCGTCTGAGCCGATGAGCTCGCCCTCACGGTCGAAGTCGGTTGCGATGATGACCTCGTCGGCCTTCTTCGCGAGGTTCTTGAGAGTACGGATGATTTCCTTCTCCGCAGGCTCCTTCACAACGGGCGCCCACACAAGGTACGGAAGGCTCGGCACCTTCCAACCCTTGATGTCCACGCCCTCCTTGGTGAAAGGCTTGCGGACCTTCTCGAAGGGCGGGTGTGCGAGCGTCGAGGGCAAGCTGGCGGGAAAGACCTCGCCTTCCTCGTCGACGCCAAACCAGCCCTGGTCTTCGCGCCACTGCAGCTCCCGGGGAAAATCGACCGCCAGGATATGGCCGCGCAGACCCATGGCGACCCACTCCTCCCCCTCACGGGTGAAGCGGCACACGGGAGTGTTGTAGACCTTGTCCTTCTTGGTGCCAACACCGAGCTCTTTGGCGATGTTCTCGGCGGCGTTGGTCTTCTCGGCAACTACAAGCTTCATGGCGCTACTCGGCCTTCTTGCCGCGAGCTGCTTCGATGCGCCCGGCGAGGAAATCAGCCCAGGCGTCGATGCCCTGGCCCGTCTTGGAGGAAATGCGGAACACCTCGGCGTTGGGGTTGAGGTCGGAGATCTCGGCGTCAAAGGCCGCCTGGTCGAAGTCAAACACCGGCAGCGTGTCGACCTTGCTCAGGATGACAGCGTCGCTGGCCTGGAAGATGCCTGGGTACTTGAGGGGCTTGTCGTGTCCCTCGGGCACAGACAGAATCATCGCCGTGAGGTCGGCACCCAGGTCGAAGTCAACGGTGCACACGAGGTTGCCGACATTCTCGATGATGATGAGGTCGGCCCAGTCCAGGTCGATGGCGCCCAGGGCGCGCTTGACCATGTCGCCCTCAAGGTGGCACAGGCCGCCCGTGTTGATCTGGACGGCAGAGGCGCCATGCTCCTTGACCTTGAGGGCATCGACGTCGCTGGCGATGTCGCCCTCGATGACGGCCACGTTGTAGCGGTCCTTGAGGGCCTCGATGGTGGCGATGATCGTGGTCGTCTTGCCGGCACCCGGGCCGGAGAGCAGGTTGACGCAGCAGATCCCGTGCTTCGCATAGACGTCGCGCAGCCCTGCGGCGATGCGGTCGTTGCGGTCGAGGATGCCCTTGGAAACCTCGATGGTCTTCTCTGCCATAGTGCTCACCTTTCCTTTTGAGCCAAAAGGCCCGTCTCGCGGCACAGGCGGGACGGGCCTAGGGTTTTATTGAGCCTTCTCAGCCTGCTCGACGGGCGCGTCATCGGGGATGTCCACGTCCATCGAGGCTATCTCGAGCTCGCGACCCGAGAGCAGCATCGTCGAGGCGCTGCCGCATTCCGGGCATTTGAGATGAAAACGGTCGTGCTCGAACTCGTGCCCGCACTTCAAGCATGCCGAGCGCGGGTAGACGTACTCGACCTCGAGCCTACATCCCTCGACCATGGGGCCGCGCTGCTCGCAGCAGATGCCCCACATGAAGTCGAGTGACTCCTGCACAACCTCGGTCATGTCGCCCACACGAAGGCGCACGCACACAATCCTGTCGGCACCCGCCTTTTCAGCGGCAGGAATCACCGAGTCGAGGACGCCCTCTACGATGGAGTACTCGTGCACAGGTTATTCCTTGTCCTCGTCTTCATCATCGTCGTCGTCCTCGTCCTCGTCGGGGTCGACCCAGGTGCCGTCGGCCTTCTGCTTGGCGATGCGCTTGGACAGGACGAAGCGGGCAACGAGCATCGAGATCTCGTACATGGACAGCAGAGCCGCGAACATGAAGAGCATCGTGACCGGGCTTGCGTCAGGCGTGACCATGGCGCACAGGACGAGCAGCACGCAGTAAATGGTACGCCAGTTCTTGCGGAACGTCTTGTACGGCACAAGGTTGAACACGATAAGGTAGAACACGATGAGCGGCAGCTCGAATGCGATGCCGAAGGCAATCTCAAGGCCCAGGATGGCCTTGATGTAGGTCTCGGCGTCGGGAAGCACTGTACCGATGGCATCGGATTCGCCGGTCATCCAGCCAAAGGCAGCACCCAGGATGACGCAGTAGCAGAAGACGATACCGAAGATGAACAGGAACACGCCGACAGCCAGGGTGGGCACGACCCAGCGACGCTCGTTGGGCTTAAGTGCCGGGAGGAAGAACGCGAGAATCTCCCACAGCACGATGGGCGAGCAGACGCACACGGCCGCGAAGATGGCGACGCGGAACCTAATGGAGAAGCCGCCCAGAGGAGAGCTGACATAGAGTCCCGAGGCGACGTCGCCGGCCAGCGACGGCGGGATGAACTCCTGCACAGGGGCCATCAAGAAGTTGATGAGCGAAGGAGTCGCGAAGTACAGGACGAGGGCGGTGACAAAAAGCGACACGACGATGATGGTCAGACGGCGACGGAGTTCGCCGAGGTGGTCCATCAAGGGCATGCGTGCGGGTCCGATAGGCATGGTATGTCTCCAGGCCGCCCTTAGGCGTCGGCCTGTTCCTCCTTCTCAGCCTTCTGGGCAGCAGCAGCTGCACGGGCGGCTGCGATGCGATCCTTGTCGATACCATAGAGCTTGGCAGCCGAGGAGGTGCTCTTCTTCGCCGTGGTCGCGGGTTTAG
>USJP01000199.1 GCA_900555105.1 uncultured Coriobacteriaceae bacterium
AGATCATCCGCCGCGCTGCCGAGGAGGCGCGCACGGCCGCCGAAGTGGCCGAGGAATACACGTGCCTGTTCATCGAGGACATGCGCGCGGCCCTTACCGAGTCCTACCAGGAAGACGCCAAGCAGACCTACATCCAGAACTACGTGGTGGAGCACTCGACCTTCACCGAGGTACCCCAGACCCTGCTCGATTACACCAAAGACTACCTGGTGTATCAGTACACCTACATGGCAAGCCAGTACAATTTCACGCTTGAGGACCTCATCAAGATGATGTATGGCTACACCACCACCGACGAGCTCGTAGAGAACAACCAGGACACCATCGAGAGCCAGGCCAAGATGTACCTGGCGTTCCAGGCCATCGTTGAGAAGGAAGGCAGGGTCGCCGACGACGCCGAGCTCGAGGAGCACTACGGCAGCGACCTAGACTCCCTCACGCAGACCTACGGCACACCCTACCTCAAGCAGACCATCCTCATGAACGACACGCTGGCCGAACTCGCCGCCAACGCGACCGTCGTGGACGACTCGACCAACAAGGCAGACGACAATGCCAACGCCACCGAGGAGAAGGCGAACGCCGAGACGGACGCCGCCGCTGAGGAGAAAGCTGGCAACGGCACGAACAGCTCGACCGAGGAGAAGGCAAGCTCTGACGAGGACGCCGCCAACGAAGAGACAGCAGCCTCCGACAAGGACGCCACAGCCTCCAACAAGGCCGACGCAGACATCGAGAAGACCGCCGAAAGCTCCTCCTCCGCCAAGTAAAACCGCTCTTGCACGGCCCATATGTCCCTCTTGAAAGACGCTCCTTCGGGGGCGTCTTTTCTTTCTTTGAGGTGACGAAAATTTGACCGTCTCCCTGTTGGGTTTAGCCTCCAATACCCCTACAATAAGCGGTTGCGCATTGTTCCCGATAAGCTCGGCCGAGAGGAGTGAGAGTTGGAAGTTCCACTGGTAGACCTTGTAGGCATCTGCAAGGAGTTCGACGGCAACACCATTCTCAACGACTACAACCTATCCATCAAGCAAAACGAGTTCGTCACCTTGCTGGGCCCATCAGGCTGCGGCAAGACAACGCTTTTGCGTTGCATCGCGGGTTTTGAGCAGCCAGATGCGGGCAAGATTCTCTTCGAAGGCAAAGACATCACGTCGCTGCCCGCCCACAAGCGCCCGCTCAACACCGTCTTCCAGAAATACTCGCTCTTCAGCCACATGACCGTGGCCGAGAACATCGCTTTTGGCCTCAAGATCTCGAAGAAGAGTAAGAAATACATCGCCGACAAAGTGGATTACGCACTCAAGCTCGTCGATCTCGACGGGTTTGGCTCCCGCATGCCCAACTCCCTGTCGGGCGGCCAGCAGCAGCGCGTCGCCATCGCCCGCGCCATCGTCAACGAGCCCAAGGCCCTGCTTCTCGACGAGCCACTCTCCGCACTCGACCTCAAGCTGCGTCAAGACATGCAGTACGAGCTCATCCGCCTCAAAAACGAGCTGGGCATCTCCTTCATCTTCGTCACACACGACCAGGAGGAGGCCCTCACCATGTCCGACACGGTCGTGGTCATGAACCAGGGCCGCATCCAGCAGATGGGCACCCCGCAGGACATCTACAACGAGCCCAGCAACGCGTTCGTGGCCGGCTTCGTGGGCGACTCCAACATCATCGACGCCGTCATGCTGCAGGACAAGCAGGTTGCCCTATGCGGCGCGCGCTGGGAGTGCATCGACACCGGCTTCGGCACCAACCGCCCGGTCGACGTCGTCATTCGCCCCGAGGACGTGGAGTACGTCGAGCCCGAACGCGGCATCATCAAGGGCGTCGTAAGCCACATCATCTTCAAGGGCGTGCACTGGGAGATGGAGGTGGAAGCCGGCGGCTTCACCTGGCTCGTGCAGTCCACCAACATGACGCCCGTGGGCACCGAGGTCGGCATCTACGTGCGTCCTGAGAACATCCAGGTCATGCACAAGCCTCAGACCGAGGACGAGGAGGCCCTCATCAATGAGTAGCCTCGACAAAAAGGAGCCTCCAGCCGACGAAGGGTCTACGGCGGCGCTCGCCTGCCCCGTGCGTCCCCGCGTCTCGAAGTCGCGCCTTGTGCGTGAGCTTATGGCTGGCCCCTTCATCGCGTGGATCATCATTTTCACCGTGGTGCCGCTCGCACTCATGTTCAGCCGCGGCTTCACCGACAAGGCCGGCAACTTCACGCTCGACAACGTGATGGCCATCACCAACCCCATCTACTTCAAGGCGCTCGTGCTTGCACTCGAGCTGTCGGTAGTGGCCACCGTGGTGTGCCTCCTGCTGGCCTACCCGCTGGCGCTCATCCTGCGCGGCATGAAGCACGGCTCGGCCGGCGCTATCGTGTTCATCTTCGTGCTCCCCATGTGGATGAACTCGCTTTTGCGCACCATCGCCTGGCAGTCGCTGCTTGAGAAGGAAGGCGTCATCAACGGCCTGCTCGGCGCACTGGGGCTTCCCGGCATCGGCATCATCAACACGCCCGCAGCCGTCGTGCTCGGCATGGTGTACAACTACCTGCCCTTCATGGTGCTGCCCCTGTACAACGCCCTCGCCAAGATCGACGACGACATCATCGACGCCTCGCACGACCTGGGCGCGAACTTCTGGGCCACACTGCGCCACGTGCTCATTCCCCAGAGCGTCGCGGGCATCGTAAGCGGCATCACCATGGTGTTCGTCCCCTCGCTCACGACCTTCGTGGTCAGCGACATCCTGGGCGGCGGCAAGGTGGCCCTCATCGGCAACCTCATCGAGCAGCAGTTCACGGTCAGCTATGACTGGAACACCGGTGCCGGCCTGTCCATCGTACTCATGGTGTTCGTGCTGGCGAGCATGGCCGTCATGAACGCCTTCGACAAGTCGGACATGGCGAGCAGGAAGGTGGCCTAGCATGAAGAAGTTCGGCTCCAAGCTCTACCTGGGCCTTATCCTGCTCTTCCTGTACGCCCCCATCGTCACGCTCATGGTGCTGAGCTTCAACTCCTCCAAGAGCCGCGCGGTATGGGGCGGCTTCACGCTCGACTGGTACGCGCAGATGTTCGACTCGCCCAAGATCATGGGCGCGCTCTACAACTCGCTCACCATCGCGCTCATCGCCTCGGTGGTCGCCACGATCATCGGCCTTCTTGCCTGCATCGGCATCCAGGCAATGCGCCGCTCTACCAGGACGTTCTGGCTCACGCTCAACAACATCCCGATGCTCAACGCCGACATCGTCACGGGCCTTTCGCTCATGATCTGCTTCGGCGCCTTCGGCATCTCGCTGGGTTACGGCTCGATCCTGGTGGCGCACATCGCCTTCTGCATCCCCTACGTCATCCTGTCCATCATGCCGCGCATTAAGACGGCCTCGGCAGGCACCTACGAGGCGGCGCAGGACCTGGGTGCGAGCCCCTTCAAGGCGTTCATGAAAGTCGTTCTGCCCGAGCTCATGCCGGGCATTGTGGCGGGCTTCCTGCTGTCGTTCACGATGAGCCTCGACGACTTCGTCATCAGCTACTTCGTGCGCGGCCGCGGCGTCGACACGCTCTCCACCCTCATCTACACGCAGGTGCGTCGCGGCATCGTGCCGAGCATGTACGCCCTGTCCACTCTCATCTTCGTCGTGGTGCTCGTGGTGCTGCTTGTGCAGAACTTCGCCCCCGGCTGGATTGAAAAGCAAGCTATCAAGCGCAAGGAGCGCAAGGCGCTCAAGGCCGACCCCACCAACGAAATCGCGTAAGGAGAACAACCATGGCTATTTCTCGTAGGCAGTTTATGGCGGCAGGCGCCGCACTCGCTGGTACCGCTGCTATCGCCGGCCTTTCCGGCTGCGGTGCTGACAACAGCTCCACCGACGGCGACTCCACCAAGGCCGATTCCGGCGAGCTCTACGTGTACAACTGGGGCGAGTACATCGACGAGGACGTCGTCTCCCTGTTTGAGGAGGAGACCGGCATCAAGGTCGTCTACGACACCTTTGAGACCAACGAGATCATGTACCCCATCATCGAGCAGGGCCAGACCGTCTACGACGTGGTGTGCCCCAGCGACTACATGATCGACAAGATGCGCAAGAACGGCCTCCTTGCCGAGATCAACTTCGACAACATCCCCAACTACAAGAACATCGCCGCCGCCCAGATTGAGACGTCCAAGCAGTTCGACCCCGAGAACAAGTTCAGTGTGCCCTACACCTGGGGCACCATGGGCATCCTGTACGATACGAAGCGCGTGGTCGAGCCTCCCACCAGCTGGGATGTGCTGTGGGACGAGCAGTACAAGGGCGAGATCCTCATGCAGAAGTCGGTGCGCGACCTTCTCGCCGTGGGCCTCAAGAAGCTCGGCTACTCACTCAACACCACCGATGCCGACCAGATCGCCGAGGCCCGCGACCTGCTCATCGAGCAGAAGCCGATGGTGCTGG
>USJP01000200.1 GCA_900555105.1 uncultured Coriobacteriaceae bacterium
AAATATAAGACGAGCCTCATTCCCACCGTGCAAGCGGCCTACGACGACCTGGCCTCGCGCCATGACGTCGTGGTCATCGAAGGCGCGGGCAGTCCGGCCGAGATCAACCTCAAGCACAACGACATCGTGAACATGGGCATGGCCAAAATGGCCGCCGCGCCCGTGCTGCTTGTGGGCAACATTGACTGTGGCGGCGTGTTCGCCCAGCTTGTAGGCACGCATGCCCTGCTTGAAGACGACGAGCGACGCATGCTCAAAGCTTGCGTCATCAACAAGTTCCGCGGCGACGTGGCCCTTTTGCAGCCCGGCCTCGACGAGCTCGAGCGGCGCATGGGGGTACCGGTGGCTGGCGTGGTGCCCTACACGCCCCTTGACCTCGACGACGAGGACGGCTTCTCCGCCATGCAGGGGTCGGACGCGGCAAACGCCCTGCTCGACATCGCCGTCGTGCGCCTGCCGCACATCTCGAACTTCACCGACCTCGACGCCCTCGCCGCCCTGCCCGAGGTGCGCGTGCGCTATGTGAACCATGCCGAGGAACTGGGCCGGCCCGACCTTGTCGTGGTTCCCGGCACCAAGGCGACCCTGGGTGACCTGGCATGGCTGCGCTCGTGTGGCTTGGACGGCGCTCTGCGCCGGCGTGCTGAGACGGGTGGCCTTATCCTGGGAATCTGCGGCGGATACCAAATGCTGGGCTTGGAGATACACGACCCTCTGGGAGTAGAGGGAGGCGGGCGCCAGGAAGGTCTGGGGTTGCTGCCCGTGCGCACCACGTTCACCCAGGAAAAGACGCTTTGCAGCAGCGTGGGCGCGACGCTGCAGCTCGCGGGCCCCTTTGCGGACCTATCAAACCTGGACGTTGCGGGATACCAGATCCACATGGGCCAGACGAAGCTCGAGGGCGGCATACCGTTCTGCCTGCTAGCAGGTACCAACGATGCAGCGGGTAATACCGTACAAGCATTCACATACGTCGGCGACAACGACACGGCTTATGACCAGCAAGGATGTACATGCTGCAACGGCAAGCTCAGCGGCGACGCGGCGCAGCCCGCCTACGAGGACGGCTGCATGGCAGGCACCGTGATGGGCACCTACCTGCATGGCCTCTTCGACTCCGTGCCCTTCACGCAGGCGCTTATCGACATGCTCCTCGCACGCAAGGGAATGCCTGGCGTGCGCATCAACGCACAAGACCGCGCGGCCCGCAGAGAGCATCAGCTCGACATGCTTGCCGACACGCTGCGTACCAGCCTCGACATGGACCTCATCTATCGAATCTTGGAGGAAGGCATATGAGTGCAACCACCCTGGGCACGCTCGAGCATGTGAAGCCCGGCGACATCGAGACGCGCTCGTTTGAGATCATCGCCGAGGAGCTCCGCCAGCGCGGCATCAACCTCGACCCTGCGACGGCACCCGTCATCATGCGCGCCATCCACACGACGGCCGACTTCGACTATGCCGAGAACCTGCTCTTCTCCCCCGGTGCGATGCAGGCGGGAGTGGAAGCGCTCAAAGCAGGGGCGTCGGTGGTGACCGACACCACCATGGCTCAGTCGGGCATCAATAAGCGCGCCCTGGCACGCCTGGGAGGAGAGGCCCTCAACTTCATCCGCGACCCCGAGGTCATGCAAGAGGCACGCGACAAGGGCGTCACGCGTTCCGCCATGGCTATGGAGAAGGCCGCCGCGTTACGGCGTCCCCTCATCTACGCCGTAGGCAACGCCCCCACCGCCCTTGTGCAGCTGCGCGAGCTCATCGACAAGGGAATGGCCACACCACCTGCGCTTATCATCGGTGTGCCGGTCGGTTTTGTAAACGTGACAGAATCAAAAGAGCTCATCATGGAGCTCGCAGGTGTGCCTTGGATCGTAGCCCGAGGCCGCAAAGGCGGCAGCAACGTGGCGGCCGCAATCGTCAATGCGCTGCTGTATGTGGCGACGGGTAATGTAAGGGAGTAGGCTGCAGACTCGGAGGGTTTGTCATCTAGACTAAACTTTCTCAAAAAGTGTATTGTTTTTCGATACACTCTCCTCTAAACTGCAAGCATCCAATACAACAGAAGAGAGGAGGGTTGTTAGTCGGCAGTAGTTCCCATGTAATTGCAGAGAGCAACGCTAAGAGGAGGAGACCATGCAGCTTAGCGGCCGTCGGAGAAAGGCCTTTGTCCCGTTCATGGTTCTAAGAGCGTGGCCATAGTTGTTGCCTCAAGCATCATGTGCGCTTTGGAGGCGATTGGAGGCTAAGATGAGTGTCACCGTGAAACCAGAGCCAAACCGACAGCCATCGTGCTTCTTGCACACCCGCTCAATTCGCACATTCCGCTGCACGGCTCGCGTTCTCGAGGTTTTCTGCGCCATTGGCAGTGCCGTCAGCCTCGTCGCTATTGCCTGGCAGCTCATCGCCTTGGGAAAGGTGACGGCCGGTTTTCTCATCTTCCTACAGTGGTGCATCATCTTTGCCATATTTGCCGTCATCTTTCATCAGGCAAAGGAAATCTTTGAGGTAGTGTCGCCGGGCCCCTCATTTCCATTTCAGAAGGTGGCACGCAACCTGCGCGTCATTGCCGCATTGTGGCTTGCGCTCGTTCTGATTGGACTAGTTTTCTCCATTCTCGCAGCCATCATTGCCAACGGCTCATTCCCCGCCATCAACGTCGATCTCATGCCGCACGGTTTTCCCTTCCCCCAGACATGGTACGCGGCATTTGAACAACCCGACATCAGCTCAGTTTCCCATGTCGTTTCAATAGACCTGGCATCTGCGGCGATTGGAGCCTTACTGTGGTGTCTATCCTACCCCCTTGAGTTTGGTGGGGACATTCAGGAAGAAAACGAGCTGACCGCTTAAAACAATGGCCATCCTTCTATGCTTGGACGACATAATCGAAGACCGAGGCGTAACTGTCACCGAGCTTGCCAATGCAGTTGGCATCTCCCGTATCAACATGTCTAACCTCAAGATGGGTAAAGTCAAGGCCATCCGACTCTCCACCCTTGAAGGCATATGTGACTACCTCGACTGTCAACCAGGCGACATCATCAAATTCGTTCGTACCGAGAAAAGTCCCTCGTAACGAAACGATTTAAACGAAGCTAAACATGAGAAATCAACTGAATAGTCTTCACTACTCGACAAGAATCAACGAGGGAGGCTACCTATGAAACAAGCCACGGGGCATACTGGCGTTTCAACAACAAGCTTCAAGCCTCAATCTTTTCTAGCTTGCTGCGTATTACTTTTGGCCATCGCATGCCTTTTCACAATGGGGTGTGACAAGGAAGAGGGCCGCTACGTGGGGTCCGTGTATTACCCAGTTAATGAGCAGGGGCAGACATATGGTTCCTCAGCCCTGGCATATGAAAACCTCCCAGAAGAGGTTTCCGCGCTTGAAGCAATTGACTATATGCCCGACCTTGTTTCTGCTGTCGGCGAAGATGGTACCGAAGGCTACATACTGAAAGAAGACTTCCTTCCCTCAGCAATCCCATCGTCTCCAGAAGAAGCAATTCAAATGCAGAACAACGGAACATTCGACCATGAGGAGGTGCCACTATACGCTTCTGACGGAGAAACGGTGTTGGGTGTTTATGCCAACGGGTACTGACAATTTATAACGAGGAGGGACAACATGCCAATCGATAGCCTTTCGTTAAATCGTCGTCAACTCTTAACCGCCGCCATTGCATCTGCTTTTCTTACCAAGACTCCAACAGTCGCACTTTCAGATTATTCGATGAAATCCAAGTGGGCGGAGGAGAAGCGACTTAAGGGCCATTACCATCCCGTCCGCTTTTAGGTTCCTTATCCACTTTACAGGCCCGATACAGCAGGGGCACACGTCTGCCATCGAGCGAATCCGCAGCCGCGCTGTGCGCGGCGAGGACCAGCGAGATGACAGACATGGGCCCCGTCTGGGATGCATCGTGCTCTAGCTGCCTAGATGCTTTCCATCTCCCCCAACACGGCGTAGTACCACTCCTCGCCGGGGTCGCAGTAGGTGTTGGCAGCATCCATGGTGAGCTTGCCACCGTACATGTAGCCGAGGTACTCAACGTGAGCCCAGATGGCCTCTTCCCAGCTTGAGAAGCTGTGGCCCATCCAGCCCCAGGCGTTGTACGGTCTGAAGCAGTACGCGCCCATCGTCGACTCGATGCAGGAAATGGCCGGCGACCAGCGGGGATCGACACCGTAGGCAAGGGCAGCCTGGGCAAAAACGCGACCGTATCCCGACAGCGTGGAGCCGGCAAGGTAAGCGTCGATGCGTGCAGCCCATGCGTCGACAGTGGAATCGCCGGAGGTGGAGTTGTCGGGCTGGGAGGGTTCAGGCTCGGGCTCGGGAGTCGGGGCAGGTTCCGACCCGTTCGACTCAGAGGAAGAGCCCTGGTTGCCGTTTTGGCCGGAGTTGATGATCT
>USJP01000201.1 GCA_900555105.1 uncultured Coriobacteriaceae bacterium
ACCCCCATACCCGACACCCGCCACAGGCACTATGCGCAGCATTACCTGCACTACCGGCAATCGGCAACAAAAGAGAAGGAGGAACAGCATGGCAGAATCGACCATTACGCGGCGCTCGTTCATCAGCGCTGCCGCCGTGGCCGGCGCAGCAGCCGCCCTCGGCGTAGGCACCGCAGACGACCTGGTCGCCAGCGACAAGGCTTGGGCAGACGACGACGTGACGGAAGTCCGCACGTCGTGCCGCGCGTGCATCGCCAACTGCGGTGTAATCGCAGAGGTGCGCAACGGCCGCGTCGTCAAGATCAAGGGCGACCCGATCGACCCCATGTCCAAGGGACGCGTGTGCCCCAAGGGCCTGAGCGGCGTTCAGGCGCTCTACCACCCCAACCGCAATAAGTACCCCATGAAGCGCGTGGGCGCCAAGCCCGGCAACGATTGGGAGCGCATCAGCTGGGACGAGGCCGCACAGACCGTGGCACGTCACCTCATCGACATGCGTGACAAGACGGGCAAGCACGGCCTTCTGTGCTCCACCGGTGGCGGCGGAAACCCCCAGTTCTTCTCCCCGCCCCGCTTCCGCAACTTCTGGGGCGCCGGCAACGTCTTCGAGCCCGGCTGCGCCCAGTGCTACCTGCCGCGCAACTACACCATGGGCAAGATCAACGGTCTAGGCGACACCTCCATCGCCGACTCTGGCTGCCCCGAGCTGTATAAGCCCGCCAAGTACGGCGGCCTGTGCGAGGTCTACGTTATGTGGGGCACCGGCCCTGCTTGGCACTCCCCCTCCACCTCGGGCCGCTGTGTGGCCGAGCTGCGCGCCAACGGCTGCAAGACCATCGTCATCGACCCGCGCTTCAACGCCGATGCGACGAAGGCCGACATCTGGCTGCCCATCAAGCCCGGCACCGACCTGGCCATGATGCTCGGCTGGATGCACTACATCATCGAGAACGGTCTGTACGAGAAAATCCCCGGGTACGAGGACTTCTGCGAGCAGTGGACCAACCTGCCCTTCCTGGTGGACCCCCGCGACGAGGTCTCGCTGCCCTCCGTGGCCGAGGACATCACGGCCGACGGCATGCTGCTGCGCGCCTCGCAGGTCTTTGACGACGTGGACGAAACCAACGAGGGCTACGTCTACTTCGACACCGAGACCGGCCAGGTCACCAAGGCCTTCGCCCTGGGCCCGGACAACGACGGCACCTACCACCCGCAGCTCTTCGGCACCGTTGACGTCACGCTCAAGGACGGCTCGACAATCACCTGCAAGACGGCCTTCCAGGCCTACAAGGACCGCTGCGCCGACTACGACCTCGACACCGTGGCCGCCATCACCGGCTGCGACGCGGGGAAGATCGCCGAGGCCATCGAGCTGTACTGCTCCACGGCTCACGGCGGTATCTCGCTGGGCGTTGCCACCGACATGTACCCGGGCTCGGCCCAGGCTGCAATCGGTGCTGCCGCGCTCGACTGCATGACCGCACACCTCTGGCACCCCGGTTGCCCCGCCAACAAGGTGGGCGGACGGGGCTCCGCGGGCATCAACTCCGCCGAGTCCACCATCTTCCCCATAGGCTTTTTTGGACCCGCCGGTAACGGTGGCTACAAGTTCCAGGAGGACGAAGCCGTTCTCGAGCGTTTGGGCTACTGCGAGCACAAGGGCCTTGGTGGCTGGATGCACTCGCACATCCCCACGATCCTTTCCGCCATTCTCACCGGCGAGCCCTACCAGCCCAAGGTCTGGATCGAGCGCTCCGGCAACAAGATGGCCGCCCTGGGCAACGCCAGCTCCTGGGTTGACGCCATCCCCAAGCTCGACCTCATCGTGCAGGGCTACATGTACCCCACCTCGTTCACCACTGAGGCGGCCGACATCGTGTTCCCCGTGTGCGAGTGGCTTGAGAACGCCTTCGCCCAGAACCGCCTGAACGTCAACCTGCTGCGTCAGCCTGTCACGAACCTGTTCGAGGCAGCCGACGAAATCATGATGTGGGGCAAGATCGCCGAGGCCATGAGCGACCCCGAGTCGGACCTGTACGATCCCAACATGGAAGCGTGCATGGATGCCGAGAAGATCGCCTCCCCCATGGTGAGCCCGTACTGGAAGACGATCAACGAGTACTGGGACTACGTCGCACAGCAGTGCGGCGACCCGCGTATCACCACCATGGAAGAGGCCCGCGCTATCATGCCCGAGGAGTGGGCGACCGATGACGAGTACTGGGGAGGCACGACCTACGACGGTTACAAGCTCGTAAATGCCGGCGGCGGTGCAGGCGGCCCCAAGGGCGGCATGGGCCCCGGCGCTGAGGCTGCCGACCCGAACGCACCCCAGCTCTACACCGGTTTCTCCACCGCCGCCAAGGACATCAAGGACAACCCGAAGAAGTGCGGCCCCTACGCCGACCAAATGCTCTACATCGGTCGTCACGGCAACGAGAGCTTCGAGATGCCCGCCTCGGTGGTCGACTGGAACCCGATGCCCTACTACTTCACGCCTGAGGACGAGACGCAGTTCGGCGACGACTACCCGCTCACCCTCACCGAGGGCCGTATCCCCTACTTCCACCACGGCACGCTGCGCAACAACCCCTACCTGCGCGAGCTCTACCCCGCACCCGAGGTGTGGATCTCGCCCGAGAACGCAGGCGAGCTGGGCATCGTCGACGGCGACTGGGTGAACGTGCACTCGCCGCGCACCGACGGTCTCGACGTCTTCCGCGACATCACCACCGGCGTGGACAAGGCTACGACGCTGGCCGGCGGCAAGGACCAGGGCCCCTCGGAGTTCGTGCCCGGCGAGGAACTCACCGCCGACGCCCAGTCCATTGTGGCCGAAGGCATATACGGCGTGGCCCGCGTGACCGAGGGCATTGCCCGCGACTCCGTCTACATGGAGCGCTTCTGGAACCCCGAGTTCCTGGAAGACGGCTCGGACGGTCGCAAGTCCTGGACGCTCGAGAACATGAACGTCCTCACCAAGAACACCGGTTACTACAACCCGGAGTTCGGCACCTACACACTGCGTGGCATCCGCGTGCGCATCGAGAAGTCCGCCAGGCCCGAGGGCGTGTGGTACGAGCCTGAGGACTTCGAGCCCTGGATGCCCGAACCCAGCGACTTCACGGGAGGGGCGTATTACGAATGAGCCGCTATTGCCTAGTCACCGACCTCGACAAGTGCATCGGCTGCCATGCCTGCGAGGTCGCTTGTAAGAACGAGAACGACGTGGCCCTGGGCGTGTACTGGAACCACCTCATCCAGGTGGGCCCCCACGGCACGTTCCCCGAGCTTGAGCAGTACTGGCTGTCGCTGCAGTGCCAACAGTGCGAGAACGCCCCCTGTCTTGAAGTGTGCCCCACTGGCGCCACCTACCGCGACGAGCAGGGCCGCATCCTCGTGGACGAGGCCTCCTGCATCGGCTGCAAGCAGTGCATGGACGCCTGCCCCTACGGCGTGCGCAGCTACGATGCACAGAAGCCCGTGGTGCAGAAGTGCTCCATGTGCAGCCACCTCACCGACAAGGGCGAGGACCCGGCTTGCGTGGCCGCCTGCTGCGCCAACGCCCGCTTCTGGGGCGACCTGGACGACCCAGACTCCGACGTGTCGCAGGCTCTTGCCGGCGCCGACGAGACCGCTATCCACAGCCTGGCCGACTCGGGCAACGCACCGCTCACGCGCTACATCCTCTCCGAGAAGGTGGCGCAGTGGATCCCGCTCGAGGAGCTCGCCCCCGCGTCCGACACCACGGGCGCCCCGTACTTCAAGGTGAGCGAGTAGGATTTTTGTTTTGGGCCGGTCGGTACGTAAGCGAGCGCGAGGTGCCGGCCGGCGCATGAAGCACCTGGTTGTGGGCGCGGGCAGTGCGAGGGATGCCTGCCCGCGCCCATCTTGCAATTGATCAAACAGTGGCGCACTGAGGGGCGCCGGATAAAGGAGAGAGTGCACATGGACGAGAACTCGGAGCTGAAGTCGCAGCTCATCGCCTTGAACGAGGGGCGCGCGGCGCTGTACCGAACCCTGGCCCATCTGTACTTCACCGAGGTCAGCGAGGCCCAGATCGAGCATATGGCAAACCAGGACTTCGCAGGAATGTCGGGCGGCGACCCCCTTATCGCGGAGGGCTTCGAAGGCATCAGGCGCTACCTGCGCAAGCGCGACACTGGCACGCGCCAGGAGCTCGCGGTGGACTATGCGCATACCTTCCTGGCGGCGGGCAACTACGAGAGCTTCGCCGCAACGCCCTACGAGTCGGTATTCACCTCGGAAACAGGCCTGCTCATGCAGGATGCGCGCGACGAGGTATATAAGATGTATTGCGCCGAACACGTGCAGCCCAGCGAGACCCTGCACACCCCTGAGGAC
>USJP01000202.1 GCA_900555105.1 uncultured Coriobacteriaceae bacterium
TGGGGGTGGGGACGGGCCCGCCCCGGGCGCTATGCGCTATGTGAAGCGCGGTCAGGCCACGCGGCGAGCGCCTCCACGCCCGCTTGTGTGGCGCACCACGCGCCTCGCCAAACAATGACCCCGCACTTCTCGAGCCGGTCGACGTAGTAGTCGGGGCTCAAGGTGTGGTACGAGGTGACCTGGTCCAGGGCAAGTCCTGGCGTGTCCTTGAAAAACTGCTCGATCTGCGGCAGCGTTTGAGGTGATTGGGCGCACAGGGAGAGCAGCTTGTGGTACGTCTCCGTGCGATGGGGGTGCTCGGCCAGACGGGCTCGCAGGCGTCGGGTCGGGTTGAGCAGGCTCGACGCAGCCCGACCCGCTTCTGTAGTGATGAGGGCGTAGGAATCCACGAGGTCGTCGGCCTCGTCTTCAGAAAGCGTCGCCAGATGGGCCTCGTTCAAGGCGTTTCCCTGCGCGTCGAGCGAGATGCGCTCAAGGCCGTCCGCCTCGATAAGCATGAAGATGAGGGCATGGGGTGTTTGCTCCACGTGGCTGTAGACGCACTCGTCTTGCTCGGCAATGAACTCCTCGACCTCGCGGAAGGAGCGCTGCGCGGCACAGTGAACAAGGAGTTTGTAGAGCACCTCGCGCAGCGGGTTCTGTGCGCACACGCAGCTCACCACGGCATCGATCTTTTCCTCAAGCGTCGCGGGTTTGCAATGGCAAGCGAGTGCCTCGCGTGCGGCCTGGGCAAAGGGGTCACCTGCGTTGCGGTTGCGGCCCTGCGGTGTGGACAGCGCCTCATCGTAGCGACCCGATGCCTCGAATGCGGGGAATGAGGGCATGCGATGGCGCGACCGTGTCGTCTGCTGCTGGGGAGTGCATGTCATGTCGGTCGCCTTTCTGTGTTCATGTGCCGAGCGGTGGGGGTGACGTGCGTTTGGTGATGCCCGTGAGGTTGTTGGTGCGAGTGCTTTGTTCTGTCGCGCGGCGGTGTAGCCGCGATGATCTTGCGGTGCCTGCTTGCGTGCTACGTGAAGGTTCGGCTTGATGCTTGGTGGGAAGACAGAAACAAATTCGCGCCGCTTGTCTTTGCGCTGCACGAGGGCTTAGTCTGTCACCGGGGCGCTTTCGGCACCTCGTCACGAATTGCCCGTTTTGCGTTCTGTCCTCGTTACGTCGTGACGCATTGTGATAGTCAACTCTTGACTATCAATGCTTTAGCTGGTGCGTTACCATGGGGGCCTTAACAGGGAGACGGACGGGATGGGTTGGGATGACTTTGTCGGAGGAAACGACAGGGGCGCAGCAGAGCATGCGGGCCCGGCTTGACGAGGGTCTGCCGATGCTCGCGCTCATGGGTTTCTCATGCTGGATGGCGTGGAACAGCATCGGGTTCTCAGGTGCTTTCTGGCTGCACGACATCGAGAACAGCCTGCGCGCCGAGAGCCTCATCGTCGTGCACCTCATCGCCTCCACGGTCGCGCTTGTCATAGCGGCTGCGTGCGCGTCTCGCCTGCGAAAGGTCGTGACGCATCCGACGTTTGTGGTGGCATGCGGGTTGGTGGCCGCCGCGGGCACGCTTTTCATCGTTATCACGCGGGCGACGATATATCCGTCGCGCACACTTTTTATAGTTGGCTGCATTTTGAGCGGCCTGGGCACGACGGGGCAGTTCTTGCGGTTTGCCCCCATGGTGGGGTCCCTGTCGCCGCGACGTTCGCTTACGGCAATCGTCGAGTGCTCGCTTGTGGCTTCGATTGTGTTTCTTTGCATGGCGCATTTGTCCGACGAGGTTGCGTCGTGCGTGTTTGTGGCGCTGCCGCTGCTGGGCGCGGTGCTCATGCTTGTGCGCGGCAAAGAGAGTCCCGCCGAGATGCGCGTGCTGGAGGATGCGCCCCGCGGTGAGCATGGCATGCGGGGACTTGCGCTCTTTCTCGTCTCGGTGGCTGTGTGCTCGGC
Source organism: uncultured Coriobacteriaceae bacterium (assembly GCA_900555105.1). Taxonomy (GTDB): domain Bacteria; phylum Actinomycetota; class Coriobacteriia; order Coriobacteriales; family UMGS124; genus UMGS124. The sequence goes on from USJP01000202.1 coordinate 1,942, forward strand.
GGCCCTGGAGCTCATGAAGGGCGCGGTGCTCGTGGCCGTGCCGCCCTCATCGAGCGCTGCCTGTCGAATCGATACCGATTTGATTCTCGCCGTGGCGTTTGCGGTGACTTTCATCAGCCTGCATGCCGTGCGCGACTTTGACCTTGCGCGGCTGTACTGCGGAATCGTAGCCGTGCTCGTGGTTGTGCTCACGGTTGTGGGTGCCCTGGCTGAGCACACCCTCGCCGTCGCTGTGGTGGCGTCGTGCGTGTGCTCGATGTTCAACACGGTGGTATGGGCGATGCTGGCCTACCTGTCTTATCAGGCCCAAGGTGGAGCGTTGCGCTACTTTGGCCTGGGCAACGCGGCTCTCTGCCTGGGTACCATCGTGGCAGGCTCGTTTGTTGCCGGGCTTGCGGAGGGGCCGTCCGACGTGTCCCTGCACATGATTTTTGTCGTCTTGGGCATCGTTGTGCTCGTCGACGTGCTCTTCGTCTTCAACGAGCGCAGGGTCAACGAGCTTCTCCCGCCGGTAGATGACGCTCTTGCGGCGGACGGGCAGGCCATGCCGACTGCGGGCCAGGCGGACTCCGACGCGCGCAAACCTGGCCGCTACATGCAGGCTTGCGAGGCCATGGCGCACACTGCGGGACTTTCGACGCGCGAAAGTGAGGTGTTCCTCGCGCTCGCCCGCGGCTGGACCGCCCAGGAGATCGCCGAGCACGAGTCGCTGTCCATCTACACCGTGCGCGCCCACATCCGCTCCATCTACGCCAAACTCGGCGTGCACTCCGGCAAAGAGCTCCGCGACCTTATCCGCGACCACCAAGCGGGTGAATGAGACACGGGGACGGGTGCGCAGTGGGGCATTTTTCAAGCAACTAGTGCTTCTGCATAAGCTCTATTCGTTGTTTTGCACAAAGCCTAATCGTACTTTTGCACAAGTCCTATTCGTTGTTTTGCATGGTAGATGACGCAGGGGGACGGGAATGCTGCGCTATTTTGCGCCCGGGGATGACGCAAAGGAAGGGGCACGCTGCGCTTGTTTGCCATGCCGGCCGCGCGTCCGAATCCCCCAAAACAGCGAGGGCGCGGCTGGGATGCCGATCCGCACCCCAGCCGCGCCCTCATCGCTGCGCTTTCATCGCGCTCGCTTATTCCCAGCCTCCCCACACCTCGGGCTTGTAGCCCACGGTGGCCTTCTTGCCGTTGCGCACGATGGGCTCCATGAGAACATGCTGGTTTTCCAGCAGTTTTTCCATGCGCGCATCGGCCGGGATGTACTTGAGCAGCGCCAGCAGGTCCTCATCCTTGGCCTTGGGGTTAATGAGCGCCTCGACGCCGCCGGTGCACTGGGCCACGCTCGTGAGCTCGCCCTTGCTCATGCCCTTTTCCTTGAGGTCGATGAACTGATATTTAATGCGGCGCTCCTTGAACCAGCGCTCGGCCTTCTTCGTGTCGAAGCTCTTCTTGGTGCCAAAAATCTGAATGTTCACGCGAGTCTCCCTGCGTTCGAGGTCGTGTGCGCCACCTGCGGATTTGTGCCAAATAGCCTATGGGACGCGGCGTAAGAGGAATTATACTTCCTCCCAACTTTTTTGGCGCGCGGCGCGGGCCGTGCCTGAGAGACTGCAAAGGACGCGTATGACTAACGATGCCCCGGCGTGTGTGAGCGAGCTCTTCTGCGGCAACCAGCCGCTGTCGTTCGAGATCTTCCCTCCCAGGGGCGACCTGACTGAGGTCGAGGCCCGCCGCGTCGCAGGTGAGCTGGCCGAGCTGAATCCGGCGTTCATCTCGGTAACCTACTCCGCAGGCGGCTCGGGCAATTCCGGCGCCACGACGACGGTTGCCTCGCTTATCCAGAATGAGCTCGGCGTGCCCAGTGTGGCGCACCTCACCTGCCAGGGCCTTACGCGTGCCATGCTTGAAGAGAAAATCGCCGAGATGCGCGCCGCCGGCATCAAGAATGTTCTCGCTCTGCGCGGCGACCCCAGGCCCGATGCCCCGCTGGGCGACTTCTCCTACGCGGCCGACGTCATTCCCGTCCTGCGCGAGGCCGGCTTCTGCGTGGGTGCGGCGGCCTACCCCGAAGGCCATGTCACCTGCACCTCGCTTGAGGACGACATCGCCCACCTGCGCGAGAAGCAAGACGCAGGCGCGCAGTTCCTCGTGACGCAGCTCTTCTTTGACAACGAGGACTTCTTCCGCTTCCGCGACCTGGCCGTCCGCGCCGGCATCACCGCGCCCATTACCTGCGGCATCATGCCTTTCATGAGCAAGAACCAGGTCTCGCGCATGATCTTCATGTGTGGTGCCTCGCTGCCCTCGCCGATCATCCGCCTGCTCAACCGCTATGAGGGCGACGACGAGGCCCTACGCCATGCGGGCATCGAGTACGCCGCCGCCCAGTTGCGCGGCCTGCGCGACGCCGGAGCCGACGGCCT
>USJP01000203.1 GCA_900555105.1 uncultured Coriobacteriaceae bacterium
CGCGTGCCATGGTCTTCACGTTGTACTCAAGTGTGGAATAGCCGGTGATGACGTCGTTTACGGCCTCCACAGCCTGGGGCGCCAGGGCGCTGCGGCCCAGGTTGGTGTGGATGATAACGCCCGTTGCGTTGATGACCCTGCGCAGCGACGGCTCGGCCAGGCTGAGCAGCCCCAACACCGCCTGGGCAACGATGTCTTCGCGCTCCACCTTTTCAATCGTTCCCGCGAGAATGCCTGCGCGCACGCCGTCGATGGAGGCGCGGACCTTATCGGCGGCGACGTTGTGCGGCACGCTCTGGGCAAGCATGGCAACGTGCGGGTCGTTCAGAATCTCGTCCACCTGGGGGAGCTGACGCAGGAGGGCGCGTGCGGAGTCATTTGTCACGATATGGTCTCTTTCTGCTGGTATAAGGGCAATTCTGGTTTCGTTATACGCAGTTTGACGGGCATGAGGGTAGCAAAGATATGCAAGGAAGCTCAAGTGTGCGGCGGGTATCGTTGAATTGCCAGAGCCGATGAGGGCGAACGGGCGCATGAAGCCGCCAGGCGGGTTGGGTGAATATTGCTGGGCCGCTGGCGTTTGAGTGCGACTTTAACGTCCCTGCCAAGCTCCGTGTGTGCTATGGTCTGAGTATATTCTGGCGGGGATTCTGCACCCGCCGATGACGCCTGGCCGCAGGGCACTCTCGTGCCGCGGTGGGTGGATTTCTGCATTCATCTGGCTTATTTTCATACCATCATTGCAACTGTGTCCGTTTCAGAGGAAGGATTCCCCATGTTGCTCGACGCTTTTGGCAAGCAGTGCCCCATGCCCCTCGTTATGGCGAAGAAGGCTCTCGACGAGGGTGAGCGCGACGTTCAGATCAAGGTTGACAACGACACGGCCGTCAAGAACCTCTCCCGCCTGGCCACCAAGCAGAACCTGGGCTTCGAGGTTGAGACGATCGAGGGCGGCTACCTCGTGAAGTTCAGCGCCGACGGTGCACAGGCCGGCCAGGCCCAGGCTACCGTGGCCCCGGTGCTCGCCGGCATGGGCGCGGGTGGCTCGGGCTATGCCGTGTTCATCGGCAAGGACCACGTGGGCGAGGGTGACTCCACCCTGGGCCGCAACCTCATGAAGATGGCCATCTACACGCTCGCTGAGTCTGACGACGTCCCCAGCTCCGTCCTCTTCATGAACTCCGGCGTCAAGCTCGTCGCCGGCGAGGAGCCTCAGGTGGTTGAGAGCTGCAACAAGCTCATCGAGCGCGGTTGCGAGATCCTCGTGTGCGGCACCTGCCTCAACTTCTACGGCATCACCGACAAGCTCGAGGTGGGCGAGGTGTCGAATATGTATGACATCCTCTCCCGTATGCAAGAAGCGGGGAAGGTGATTACGCTGTAAAGAGGCTGCATCCGATCGCGGAGGCGCAGCTACTGCGCAGCGCCCTTGTTTAGCTGGGATAGTTTGTTGTTTGGGAGTTCAGTTGTTCGTTGATGTCGTTTTTACGTTTGACAGCACGCATGTTGCCATGGCGGCGGACAAGGCGCTGGCGGGGGCTGGGGTCGCGTTCACGATGATCCCCACGCCCACGGCCATCTCGGCGGGGTGCGGTATCTCGCTGCGTCTGTCGTATGGCCTGTTAGAGCAGGCAAGGTCCGTTCTCGCCGCACAAACGCCGCCCATTGTGAGCGCGGCGCATGGCTTGGACGAGGCGGGGGCATACACGCCCCTCTAGCTCGCCGGTGCTGTCCGTATCATGTTGAAAGGAGCCTGCCGTGTCCGATGAACTTACAAGCTGCGAGATTGCCGCTCCCATCGCAGCGGCGCTTGCTGCTATGGCGAAGGGCGAGCCTCTGCGCCTCACGAAGCTTTCCGCCAAGGGCGGCTGCTCTGCCAAGTGGAGTCCCGCGCAGCTTCAGGAGATTCTTTCTCACATCACTCCGCATGACCCCGATCCCAACCTGCTACAGGGTTTTTCGTCGAGCGATGACGCTGCCGTCTACAAGCTGACCGACGAGATCGCCGTCGTGCTCACGACTGACTTCTTCACCCCTGTGGTTGACGACCCCTACGACTTCGGGCGCGTGGCTGCGGCCAACGCCATCTCTGACGTGTACGCCATGGGCGCCAAGCCTGTCGTGGCACTCAACCTCATGGCCTTCCCGAGCACGCTTGGCCCCGACGTGGCCGGCGAGGTCGTGCGCGGTGGTGCCGACAAGGCCTGGGAGGCTGGCACGCTTGTGGTGGGCGGTCACACCATCGAGGACGATGAGCCCAAATATGGCCTTGCTGTCATGGGTGTGGTGCATCCCGACCGCATCGTGCGCAACTACGGCGCCAAGCCCGGCGACGCCCTGTATCTCACGAAGACGCTGGGTACGGGCGTTATGGCCGCCGCGCATAAAATCGGCCTGGTGAGCGACGAGGACATGGCCCCCGTTGTGGAGGGTATGGCCGAGCTCAACCGTGCAGCAGGCGAGGCCATGGTCGAGGCGGGTGTCAACGCCGGCACCGACGTCACGGGCTTCGGTCTGGCGGGACATCTGCTCGAGATGCTCGACGCCAGCGGCGTGTCGGCCAAGATCGACTACAAGGCCCTGCCGCTCTTTCCCCAGGTAGAGCAGCTCGTGGACGATTATTGCCGCCCGGGCCGGCTCTTCCAAATCATGGACCACGTGGAAGGCCATCTCCAGGTGCGCTGCGACGACCCCGTGCGTGCCGACAACATGGCCGCCGTGGTGTGCGACCCGCAGACGTCGGGCGGCATGCTCGTGGCGGTACCCGCCGAGAACGCCCCCGTCTTCGAGCAGGCCTTCGAGCGTCTGGCCCATCGCAAGCCCTGGCGCATCGGCCACATCACCGCCGACCCCACGGCCCAGATCGTGGTGGAATAGCACCGCGGCCTGATTGCAGGCCTGTTTTCCCTCTCTCTGGCATAAGTGCCTCGTCTTTTGCCCGCCGCTGACACGGCGGGCTTTTTATTGCGCGGGCTTTACCTGCCCTTTGAGCGCGCCTTGCCCCGGTGCCCCATTATTCCAATCGCACCACAGGTATTGGAACAAGACAATCCTGGTAATTGCTGCGACTGCGTTCTGCTCGGGCTCATGTACATCCCGTAGGCCAAAGGCCCGCACCGCGCACCTCACCCTCGCACGCCTTGTCGCCACAATTCCTGGTTTTGTCGAAGGCACCGCGGGTGGGCCGCGGGGCAAAAAAGAGGAGAGAGAACAACATGGATTTCGCTATGAACCGCCGCAACTTCGTCAAGGCCGCTTCGCTTGCCGGTGCTGCCGGCCTCGCTGCTGGTGCGACCGCCGCTTTCGCCGACGAGGCCCCCGCTGCCACGCCCAAGTACATCTTCCTGTTCATCGGCGACGGCATGGGCAACGAGCAGGTTCAGATCACCAGCTTCTTCAAGGGTGCCATCGAGAACGACGGTGCCGTCGTCCAGAGCCCCCTTTCCTTCATGGGCTTCCCCCATGTGGGCAGCGTGACCACCTATGACTCCACGTCCTTCTGCCCCGACTCCGCTTCCACCGCGACCTCCATCGCCACGGGCAACAAGACCAAGTCGGGCACCATCAACATGGATCCCGAGACCCTAACCCAGCCTTTTGAGACCATCTCCGAGAAGCTGCACTCCCAGAAGGGCTACAAGGTCGGCGTGCTTTCCACGGTCAACATGAACCATGCCACCCCGGCTGCTTTCTACGCTCACCAGGACAGCCGCAAGAACTACTACGCAATCGGCCAGGAAATGACCGAGTCCGGCTTTGAGTTCTTCGCCGGCGGTGCATGGCTTGCTCCCACCGACAAGGACGAGGACAAGACCGACCTCAACGAGCTCGCCGCACAGGCCGGCTACACCGTGGTCACCACGCAGACTGATGCGCAGGCCCTGGGCGCCGATTCCGGCAACGGCCTCATCATCGCCGAGGCCCTGGCCGACGGTGACGCCATGAACTACGAGCTCGACGCTGCCGAGGGCGAGTGGCGCTTCGCTGACTACGTCAAGAAGGGCATCGAGTGTCTGGGCGACGAGCAGCCCTTCTTCATGATGGCCGAGGGCGGCAAGATCGACTGGGCCTGCCATGCCAATGACGCTGCCTCCTCCATCCATGACGTGCTTGCCCTCGACACCGCCGTGCAGGCTGCCATCGACTTCTACAACGAGCACGCCGACGAGACGCTGATCCTTGTGACTGCCGACCACGAGACGGGCGGCCTGTCCATCGGCTACAAGACCACCAACTACGACACCTTCCTCACCAACCTCACCAAGCAGACCATGTCCTACGCCAAGTTTGACTCCGACGTGGTTGCTGCCTACACCGCCGAGGGTGCCGAGGTGACCTTCGCCGACGCCATGGCC
>USJP01000204.1 GCA_900555105.1 uncultured Coriobacteriaceae bacterium
CGGGATGCGGCGGCCGGTGGTCATGATGAAGGGGTACTCGGTGACGTACTCGGGGTTGGCAACGGGGCCCTCGGGCGGCTCGGTGTAGGTCGGCAGGGTGAACGGGCCGATCTTGTCGAACTGGTCGCCGCTCTTGGAGTCAGGCATCGAGTAATGGTCGATGTCCTGGCCGTAGAAGGGATGCTCGGGAGTGTGCACGGTCTCGAGCTTGGTGCACCAGATCTCCTGCTTCTTGGTGGGGGTGCCCAGGCCGGGGGCGCCGAACGTCACACCGCCGCCACCGATGTTCTGCGCGCTCACCCTGATGCCGGTCTCATAGCGGCGATAGGTGCCCCAGGTGTCGGGCTGCAGCTTCTTGCAGTCCTGCATGCCCTGCTCCTGGAAGTAGCTCTTGAACTTCTCCCAGGGAGAGTCGCCGGGGTAGTCGGCAATGAGGTCGGCGTAGCGAGCAACAGCGGCGTCGAGGTCCTTGATGGAGTCGGGCCACTTCTCCTCGTCGGTCTCCGCGCCCGGATGCCACGGGATGCCGCAGGCCTTGGCCAGCTGAATGATGACGTCAACGTCGAACCACGTCTCACCGAGAGGCTCGACCGTCTTGCAGTGGCAGCCCTCGTGGCCGCCGCAGCCCTGCGAGGTACGCACGCAGTCGACCTCGAGCCAGTGGCGAACGGGCAGCAGGATGTCGGCGAGCTGCGAGGTGGGCGTGTGCCACAGATCCAGGTCGAGGAAGAAGTCGAGCTGCTTCAGGCCCTCCCAGGCGTACAGGGCGTTGGACATGTTCATGAGATCGCCGGACTGACAGATGCCCATGTAGATGGGGTACTGGGCGCGCTCAGAGCGGTTGCAGCAGTCCCAAATGGCCGTGGAGTCGCCCCAGATGCCCAGGTCGGGAAGCATGGGGATATCGTTCACGCCGGCGATGTTGGCCCACTTGTCCGCAGCCTCGGGGCCGGCGAACGGGAAGATGGAGATCTCGGCACCCATGTCGAACTCTTCCATGCCGATGGGGCCCTGGGTCTGGCCGCGGTTGCCACCGGGGGTGTCGAAGTTGCCCGTCAGGCCAACGATGGCGTCGATGGCACGAGAGCACTGTACCGAGTTGCAGGAGTGCTCGATGGCGAGCATGTACTGGATGCCACCGTTGCCATAGCCCGTCTCGGGATGAAGCGGAGTGGCGTAGGTCGTGGCAGCCTCGACGATGAGGTCAGCGTCGACGCCCGTGATCTCAGCCACGGTGTCGGGGTCGTAGTTGTTCACGTGGGCGCAGAAGTAATCCCACACGGGCTTAGCCTTGACCTTCGAACCGTCCTTGAGCGTGACCTCGATCTCGCCGCACTCGTAGTCGGGATCGATGAGCGGGTCGCAGCGGCTGAAGTCGGTCTTCTCAACGACATAGCCAGGCTCGACACCGGGGGCAGCGTTGGGCAGGTCGGGCACGAAGCCGTCCATCTCGCGCGTGCTCTCCTTGAGCTCGAGAGGCTTCTCGCCCTGCCAGTAGCCCGTAGAGGCGTCGTGCCACACGAGCTCGCCGCTCAGCTTGTCGTACACCATGAAGCGGGTGCTCGAGCCGCCCTCGACGATGTCGCTCTCCTTGAGGAGCTTCGTCTTGAGGGGATCGCCGTTAAAACGCGAACCGGCAGCGGTCTCGGTCGCCTCCATGTCCTCCACCACGAGGTAGGGCAGGTCGGTCCAGCGCTTGACCCACATCTCGTCGTAGAGCTTGTTGTTCACGATGACGTTGAGCCAGCCCAGAGCCATGGCGGCGTCGGTGCCGGGGCGCAGGGGCAGCCAGATGTCGGCCTCCTTGCCCAGGTTGGTCATGCGCGGGTCAACGATGATGAACTTCTCGGCCTTCGCAGCGGCGTCGACCATGGTGCGGCACGAGTCGTCATAGTTGGAGAGCTCCGCGCCGCCGCCCCACACGACCAAAACGGGAGCACGGTCGACAGTGGCGTTCCAGGAGTAGGCGCGGTTGGACTGCAGCGAGGTACCCACGTGGCGCGGGCCCTTGCAGATCTGGTAGGCCTGGTCGGTGTTCACGGAGTCAAGAATGCCCGTGAGACCCAGGGCGCTCGCCATGCAGTAGATGCGCGAGGTGCCGCACATCGTGAGACCGGCGTTGCTGCCACGCTGAGCCTTGATCTCGTTGATCTTCTCGGCGGAAGTCTGAAGCGCCTCGTCCCAGGAGATGCGCACCCAACCGGGATCGTCCTCGCCCTTGGGGTTCGTGCGCTTCAGCGGGTAGCGCAGACGGTCGGGGTGGTAGCAAGCCTGCAGCGAGGCCTGGCTCTTCGAGCAGCAGTTGCCCGACGAGGCCATGGACGACTCGTCGCCCTCGACCTTCACGGCGCGGCCGTTCTCCACCGTTACCCACACCGCGCACTCCATCTTGCCGCAGCCGCGGCACATGGTGCGGATGCGCTTGGTCGTGCCCTCATTGGCGGGCACCGAGCCAGAGTTGTGGGTCTCGGCCAAAGCCGGGGTCGCCTTAGCACCGGCCACAACCAAACCGGCAGCCGCAGCCAGGCCCACAAACGAGCGTCGTGACACGTCGGTGTTGAGCGACCACTTCAATTCGCGTTCCACAGTGATTCCTCCTTCTTCTTTCCCTGCCTTCATAACACTGCCAACCAAGACGCGATGGGAGGCAACGGCGCAGCTCGCATATCGGTCGGCGCAACATACTTCGCGCACCTTGAGACGACTTCTCGCGCCAGCCGAGACGTCACCTCGTGGAGTGCCCCCAACGCTTTGTGATTGTGTGCATATAACCCTCAGCGCGTATCGCCCTGGGTTAGGTATCAATTTGGGCAGGTCAAAAGTGAGGTAGTTTCCTACCACAGGTTGTGGTAGGGAGCGGAATCAAGCGAGATTCGGCAAGGGTGACGAAGGAGAGTTGGCGTACAATTGCGTAGTCAAACGGACGAGACAAAGGGGATTCGTGGCAGGGGAGACTTCAGCAGGCACCGCGCATCGCATGCCTGTCGGACAATCGAGCGCGCCGGCAAGGACACGGTTTGCGGCCGGTCTCAGCCTGGGCATTTTCATGCTCGCGCTTGAGAGCGAGCGTCTCTCTGCACTCATGCACGTTGGCGGAAACCCCAGCATCGCGCCGATTCAGACTTCTCTTGTCACGCTTGTCTTCTTCATCGCCGGTGTCGTGCTCGTATGCCTGCGACCACCGCGCAAGCCCGCACCCGCAGCGGCGATCTGCGTTGTGGCGTTTGTCTGCTCGCTTGGCGTGGCCAGCCTGTTCTTCCTCCAGCACGACCCAGCGCTCTTCCCAGTCCAGTTCCTCGGCGACCTGGCATTCTCGCTCTCGCCCCCGGTGTTGGTTTTTTTCTGGCTGCAGCGTTGTATGCCGTTTGGCAAATCATTTGTCATAGAGAGCTTCGGTATGGCCGCGGTGACGCTGGGATGCCTCAGCATGCTCACCATTGTGTTGGAGCACTCCGTCGCCCTCGTCCTTGTCACCCTGCTTCCCCTGGCAGGCGCGTCTTTGTTGTGCGCCATGGAGCCTGCCGGGGCATGCGGCGGTGCGGCGGATGCGTTCGCCGAGAACGGTCCCCGAGAGCATGCGGGCAATCGCAACGCAGGCAACGACCAAGATAGTGCCCGCTGGAGCGTCTTGCGGGCGATGGGCAACCTCGCCCACCACGATTCCGAGAATGTGAAGGGCACCAGTCTCAGCAAACTCGTACGCAACGCCCTCGTGAGGCTCGTCCCCTTCTTTTGCTATGCGCTCCTGTTCGGTAGCGTCCACTTCTCATGGCTCGCGCATCAAGACGAGGCTTCGGTTGGCGTGTGGGTGCAACTTGGTGCCAGCGTGGGCACTATCCTGTGCGGCCTGGCCGCGCTTGCCCTCTCCCATATACACTGGGGACGTGCGTTTGAGAACATCGCACACCTGTTGCTTACTGCGTTCGCCATTGTGGCACTCTGGCTCTCCACGTTCCTGACCAGCAAGTATGTGTTTGCCTACCTAGTGCTGCTCAACATTGCCCAGAAGCTGACGTTCATGCTGATGCTTGTTTTCGGATTCCCGTTTGCCCGCACCAGTCCCCAGCGCACTTCGATATGGTCCGTGGCTTACCTAAGCTTCTTTGCCGGCACGTGCGTAAGCTCCTTTTTGGGGGCCTGCACCGTGACCGTGCTCAACATCGTCTGCGCGGGCGCGCTTGCAATCCTGCTCTTAGCCGATATCGCGGGAATCGCAGCCCTCTACAGCATGACGCCATATGAAGATTCGGACCGCATGGCCGGCGTGGGCACCGAGGGCGTCGCGCCCAACAGGGCGGGCATCGCAGGA
>USJP01000205.1 GCA_900555105.1 uncultured Coriobacteriaceae bacterium
CTGGCTCCCATGAACCTGGAGCAGATTAAGGCGGTCGTCGAGGCGTACCGTCCCACGACGGTGGCCGACGACATGGAGCGCCTGGAGTTCTTCGAGGGCATCTGGCAGATTCAGCAGCGTCATGCTGACGCTGCAGGCCAGGCAATCGACCCCTCGACGCTGCCCGGCAAGGAAGAGCTGCTCGAGTGGTACTGGGCCTGCAAGCCGTTCCTGCGCCAGGTGCCCGCCGCCGTCGATGCTCGCCGCCTGGCGGCTTGCGCCCGCGAGATTGCCTCGTACCTCATCGAGAAGGGCTCCTTCTCCGAAGGCGCCTGCGGTTACCTCAAGGGCCTGCGTTGGACCGAAGTCGTCGAGTTCGAGCCTATCGACTTGGCGGGGGAGGATCCCGAGGGTTGGATTGAGGCCATCGCCAACGACGTCATCGACGAGCAGGGCGAGTCTGACGAGGCCTTCGAGCGCGTGCGCCTTACCTGCATGGTGCTGACGCTTGCCCTGCGCAGCCAGCTCCAGCCTGTTGCTGAGGCCCAGCTTGCCAGCGTGCGTCGCGAGGTCGAGGATGGGGCGTTCGAGCATGTCAGGCCCCTGCGCTGCCCTGTGTGCGGCGGCACCGCCACGCTTGCCCACGTTGGCCCCACTGCCTCCAACAAGGCAAACGTCCGTACCCTGTATTGCGGCCAGTGCGGTTCTACCTGGGGTTTTGAGCGCGTGCGTTGCGCATGCTGCGGCACCCAGCATCAGGGTCACCTCGAGTACCTCAGCGTCGAGGGCGACGAGGCACATCGTGTCCATGTATGCAGCGAGTGCGGCGGTTATATGCGCACTCACTTCAACGACCCGGCCTCTCGCGTGGCCTTCGTGCCCGAGGTCGAGGACGTTATGATGGTGAAGCTCACGGCCCTTGCCGAAGCCGGCCAGCTTAAGGCTTGCGAGTAGGGTCAACTACCTGCTCTTGTAGGAAACGTCGACCAAAAAGGGGCGCCCGCCATGCGTGGGCGCCCCTTTTTTGCTCACGTACGTTACCAACGTGTTTCAGGGTGTATCCGTAAACGGTTTATGCAGGTAAAGCGGCCTTGGATGCGGTACTATGCACACCATTCGTATTCATTCGCAGGCGTATCCTGTGACGAGGAAAGGGGACATTCTATGTCCATAAAAGACCTCGGATCGAAGTGGGCAAACTCGAGCCTCATCCTTCGCATCCTTGCGGGCCTGATCATCGGTGTCATCTTGGCATTCATCCCGGGCCTGACCGGCGGCAATAGCTTCATCGAGCTTCTTGGCTCCGTGTTCGTGAGCGCACTGAAGGGCGTCGCCCCCATCCTGGTGTTCTTCCTCGTCATGAGCGCTCTTGCCAACGCCAAGACCTCCGGCGGCATGAAGAACATCATCATTCTCTACGTTGTGGGCACCTTTGCCGCGGCGGCCGTGGCGGTCATCGCCATGTACATTTTCCCGCTCACCGTCACGCTGGCCGACGCCTCCGACGTGTCGCAGAGCTCGCCTGAGGGCATCGGCTCCGTGCTGTCCACCCTCATCCTCAACATGTTCTGCAACCCCATTGCAGCCCTCACCAATGCCAACTACCTCGGCATCCTCACCTGGGCCGTGGCTCTGGGCATTGCGCTTCGCAAGGCTCCCGAGGGCGTGCGCAGCGTGCTGTCTTCTGTTTCTGACGCCGTGAACACCGTCGTGCGCTGGGTCATCCAGCTTGCCCCCTTCGGCATCTGCGGCCTGGTGTACTCCGCCGTTGTCACCTCGGGCGTGGAGATTTTCACTGAGTACGGCATGCTCATCCTTGTCCTCGTGGGCTGCATGCTCTTCGTCGCTCTCGTGGTGAACCCGCTCATCGCCTTCTTCTGCTTCCACAAGAATCCCTACCCGCTCGTGCTCCGCTGCCTGAAGGACTCCGGCATCTACGCGTTCTTTACCCGTAGCTCCGCGGCCAACATCCCCGTGAACATGAGCCTGTGCGAGAAGCTCGGCCTGCACAAGGACGGCTACTCCGTGTCCATCCCGCTGGGTGCCACGATCAACATGGGCGGCGCCGCCGTCACCATTACCGTCATGGCCATGGCTGCTGCCAACACGCTGGGCATCTCCATCGACATCCCCACGGCCATCGTCCTTTCGGTTCTCGCCGCCGTCTCCGCGTGCGGCGCCTCCGGCGTCGCGGGTGGCTCGCTTCTGCTCATCCCGCTGGCATGCTCGCTGTTTGGCATCTCCAACGACATCGCCATGCAGATGGTCGCCATCGGTTTTATCATCGGCGTAATCCAGGATTCCTGCGAAACTGCCCTCAACTCCTCCTCTGACGTTCTCTTTACCGCCAGCGCGCAGTACCATGAGATGGAGAAAGCTGGTATCGATTTCAACCCGGGCCGCGACGCTGCCCCCGTCGAGCTGCCCAACAAGGAGGCGTAAGTGGCAGAGTTCGTCTTTCAAATGCATGGTGCCCGTCTCGCATATGGCGACAAGGTCATCCTCGATGAGGTGACGATGGGCTTCTTCCCCGGTGCCAAGATCGGCGTGGTGGGCCCCAACGGCATGGGTAAGTCCACCTTGCTCAAGGTCATGGCGGGTCGTCTGGAGTGCTCGGCCGGCGAGTGCAGGCTCACTCCGGGCTTCACGGTGGGTCTGCTCGAGCAGGAGCCCCCGCTCGACGACTCCAAGACCGTGGTCGAGAACATTCGTATGGCGTTTGCTGACGTTATTGCCAAGGTTGAGCGTTTCAACCAGATTGGCGAGGAGATGGCTGCGCCCGACGCGGACTTCGACGCCCTCATGGCCGAGATGGGTCGCCTGCAAGATGAGATCGACGCCGCCAACGGCTGGGATCTCGACTCGCAGCTCTCCCAGGCCATGGATGCCCTGCAGTGCCCCGATCCCGACGCACCGGTGAACGTGCTTTCGGGAGGCGAGCGTCGTCGCGTTGCCTTGTGCAAGATCCTGCTCGAGGCACCCGACCTTCTGCTCCTCGACGAGCCTACCAACCACCTCGACGCCGAGAGCGTCCTGTGGCTCGAGCAGTTCCTGGCGAACTACCCAGGCGCGGTTCTGGCCGTCACGCACGACCGCTACTTCCTCGACAACGTCGCGCAGTGGATCTGCGAGGTTGACCGCGGTCACCTCTATCCCTACGAGGGCAATTACTCCACCTACCTCGAGACGAAGGCTCGCCGCCTCGCTCTTCAGGGCCAGCAGCAGGAGAAGCTCGTCAAGAGGCTTGAGAGCGAGCTCGAGTGGGTGCGTTCCAGCCCCAAGGCGCGTCAGGCCAAGAACAAGGCCCGTCTTGCGCGTTACGAGGAGATGGAGGCGCAGGCCCGTCAGTTCAAGAAGAACGACCTCACCGACATCACCATCCCGGTGGGCCCGCGCCTGGGCTCCAAGGTGCTTGAGGCCAAGAACATCCGCAAGTGCTTCGGCGACCGCGTGCTTATCGACGACCTGTCGTTCTCGCTGCCGCGCAACGGCATCGTCGGCGTCATCGGCCCCAACGGTGTGGGTAAGACCACGCTGTTCAAGACCATCGTGGGTCTGGAGGAGCTGACCGGAGGCAGCCTCGAGGTCGGCGAGAGCGTGAGCATCTCCTACGTCGACCAGAACCGCTCGGGCATTGACCCGCAGAAGAAGGTCTGGGAGGTCGTGGGCGACGGCTACGACTTCATCAAGGTTGGCGAGCAGGAATTCCAGACGCGCGCCTATGTGGCGAGCTTTGGCTTCAAGGGTTCCGACCAGCAGAAGCTTGCCGGCATGCTCTCCGGCGGCGAGCGCAACCGTCTGAACCTCGCGCTTACGCTCAAGCAGGGCGGCAACCTGCTGCTCCTTGACGAGCCTACCAACGACCTCGACACCGAGACGCTTGAGTCGCTTGAAGAGGCGCTGCTTGCGTTCCCGGGCTGCGCCGTTGTTGTCAGCCACGACCGTATGTTCCTCGACCGCATTGCCACGCACATCCTTGCGTGGGAGGGCGACGATGAGAATCCCGGCCGCTGGCACTGGTTCGAGGGCAACTTCGATTCCTACCAGACTGACCGCGTGGCTCGCCTGGGCCAGGAAGCTTCCCGTCCGCACCGCTTGCACCGCAAGCTCACGCGCGACTAACGAGCCGAAGAGTACAGAAACGCTAAGGGACCCGTTACCACTGCGGTAGCGGGTCCCTTTTCATGCGATGGGGGAGGGCGATCTGCGCTGGTGGGGAACAAAGGTGCACAGAAAGCAAAAAGGCCAGGAACTGTTTCCAGTTCCTGGCCTCGTTGTGAGCATGGTCGGGCAAGCGGGATTTGAACCCACGACCC
>USJP01000206.1 GCA_900555105.1 uncultured Coriobacteriaceae bacterium
GCTGCGTTCCGCAGGGCCTAGAGTACTCCAGTACACGTCGGCCCTGCGCGCCTTGTGCCTCAGAACCCGCGTTTTAGTGAGAGGCGGAACCTGGCCTGCGGCGTTCCGCGGGGCTTTGATTGCCAACGATTAGGACCACGTAGAGAAAGGCTATAGCGTGGCTGACGATTCTAACAACATGAACGAGGGTGTGGGCCTGCCTGACGACCTGCGCCGCCTCATGGCGCGCGCTGAGGAGGATGCGTCGTCGGGTGAAGAGTACGATCCCGATGCTCCCGACGAGACGGGTGAAGAGGAAACCGAAGAGGAGGACGACGAGGAGCTCGAGGCAGGCATAGAGGACATTGCCCCTGCCCAGCTTCAGCTTACCGAGTTCGGCGGAGAGATGGAGCAGTCGTTCATCGAGTACTCGATGAGCGTCATTACCGCACGTGCCCTTCCTGACGTGCGCGACGGTTTGAAGCCGGTGCACCGCCGCATCCTGTACGCCATGAACGAGGCGGGCATCTTCCCCAACAAGCCCCATAAGAAGTCGGCATGGACCGTCGGCGAAGTTATCGGTAAGTACCACCCCCACGGTGACTCCGCCGTGTACGACGCCATGGTGCGTCAGGCCCAGTGGTTCTCCATGCGCGTGCCGCTGGTAGACGGCCATGGCAACTTCGGCAACATCGACGGCGACTCTGCGGCAGCCATGCGTTACACCGAGTCGCGCCTGGCCAAGCCCGCTATGGAGCTCCTGCGCGACCTGAACAAGGACACTGTGGACTGGCAGCCCAACTACGATGAGTCGCTCCATGAGCCCACGGTGCTTCCTGCCCGTTTCCCCAACTTGCTCGTCAACGGCTCTGCCGGCATCGCCGTCGGTATGGCGACCAACGTCGCTCCCCACAACCTCGGCGAGGCCATCGACGCCACCTGCATGCTCATCGACAACCCTGATGCCACGGTCGACGAGCTCATGACTGTCATGCCCGGTCCTGACTTCCCCACCGGCGCCATCATCATGGGTTCCGACGGTATTCGTGACGCCTATGAGACCGGCCGTGGCTCGCTCACCGTGCGCGCCAAGGCTCACGTCGAGACGAGCAAGACGGGCCGCAACAAGCTCGTGTTTACCGAGTTCCCCTACACGGTAAACAAGGGCATGCTGCAGGAGAAGATTGCCCAGCTTGTCAATGAGAAGCGCATCGAGGGTGTCGCCGACATGCGCGACGAGTCCAACCGCAAGGGCCTGCGTCTCGTCATTGAGCTCAAGAATTCCGCCGTGCCCGAGGTCGTACTCAACAACCTCTACAAGCACACCTCTCTTCAGACCACGTTCGGCTGCAACCATCTGGCGCTCGTCAACGGCGTGCCCAAGCAGCTGAGCCTGCGCGAGATGTTGCAGTACTACATTGACCACCAGGTTGAGGTTGTCACGAGGCGCACGCGCTACGACCTGGCAAAGGCCCAGGCCCGTGCACATATCCTCGAGGGCCTGCTCATGGCGCTCGACAACATTGACGAGGTCATCAACATCATTCGCTCCTCGCGCACCGACGTCGAGGCTTCCGAGCGCATGATTTCTCGTTTCGGTTTCACCACCGAACAGACCGCAGCCATCCTCGAGATGCGCCTGAAGCGCCTCACTGGTCTGGAGCGCGACAAGATTCAGGAAGAGCTTGACGGTCTGCGCCGCGCTATTGCCTACTACGAGGACCTTCTTGCCAACCCGGAGAAGATCCTGGGCGTCATCAAGGAAGAGATGCGCGAGATCAAGGACAAGTTTGCCGACCCGCGCCGCACCGAGATCAGCCATGAGGGCACCAAGGAGCTCAATGTCGAGGACCTCATCGCCGATGAGGACATGGTCGTCACCATCACGTCTTCGGGCTATGTGAAGCGCCTGCCTGTTGCCACCTATCGCTCGCAGAACCGCGGTGGCAAGGGCATGCAGGGTGTGAACCTCAAAGAGAACGACTTCGTCGACCGCATCTTTGTGGCCTCGACTCACGAGTACGTCCTCTTCTTCACCAACAAGGGCAAGGTCTACCGCCTCAAGGTTCACGAGCTGCCGCTTGCCAGCCGCACGGCTCGCGGCACGGCCATCGTGAACTTGCTGCCGCTCGAGGAAGGCGAGACTGTCGCCGCCGTTGTGAACACGCGCGACTTCCCGGAGAACGACTACTGGTTCTTTGCCACGCGTGAGGGCATGGTCAAGAAGACCTCGCTGGCAGAGTTTGCCAAGTCGCGTCGCGACGGCATCATCGCCATCCTGCTGCGTCCTACCGACGAGCTCATCGCCGTGCGTCGTGTGCACGAGGGCGACAAGATCATCCTGGTGTCCGATGCCGGCAAGGCCATCAAGTGGGACGAGTCACAGGTGCGCCCCACCGGCCGCAACACTATGGGTGTCAAGGGCATCGCCCTTACCGACGGTGCCAAACTGCTCTCTATGGAGACGACCAACGGCAACGGAGACCTGTTCGTCATCACTGAGAAGGGCTACGGCAAGCGCACGCCCATCAGCGAGTACCCCGAGCAGAATCGTGGTGGCCAGGGTGTCTACACCATCCAGATGACGGTGAAAAAGGGCCTGCTTGCAGGTGTGAAGGTTATTGGTCCGCAGCATGAGATTATGATTGTCTCCGCCGAAGGCGTTGTCATTCGCGTGCGTGCCAACGACATCTCGAAGCTCGGTCGTTCCACGCAGGGCGTGCGCATCATGGACGTGGCCGACGGCGACAGGGTCATGGCTGTGGCTCGTATGCGCCCCAACAACAAGTCCAAAGCAGCCCAGCTGTCGGGCCAGGGCACCCTTGACCTCAACGCCGTGACCGATGGTGGCCTCGATGAGGTTGACCTGGGAGACGGTGAGGAAGGTTCCGTCGACGAGGCGCTCGAAGCCGGGGAGTAACGACTTTCGAGGTCGTCACTGACCTTGCGTGCTTGAAAAGGAAGGGCCTGTCCGCTCAATGCTTCCCAATGAAGCGAGCGGACAGGCCCTTTTGCGTGCGCGATATGAGTGTGATTGGTTCTACAACGAGAAGTCTTCGGGGTTGAGCTCCTCCACAAAGCTGTGAAACTCCTCCTGCATGGCCTTTTGTGCCTCTTTGGGGACGTTGACCCATGCCGGGAAGCTCGCCGAGGCCATCACTGCGTCGTCGACGTAGATGGGGGCTTGGGCTCGCACCGCCAACGCGATGGCATCAGAGGGCCTCGAATCGATGCAGACCTCATCGCAGAGGCGCTTGATGTGAATGCTGGCATAAAACACAGTGCCGCTCACCTTGTCGATGGACACATGGCTTACCTGCCCGCCAAGCTGCACGATGGCAGCATTGAGGAGCGCGTGTGTCATGGGCCGGCTTGCGCCGTTGGGATTGAGGGCACGGCCGATGCAGGCTGCCTCCACGGGGCCGATGCAAATGGGAAGCACGGAGTCTCGGTGCTTTTCACCTGCTACCGGCCTCAAAAGAACGAGGCTTGTGCCAGGGATCGAGCCCATTGCGACCGTCTCTAGATTCACGCGTATCACTGCAGCCTCCTCTCGCTTCCTCTTTGCTCACTATAGGTTGCCCATTGTAGCTGTTTTGAATTATGATGATGTCTTCACAAATCAAATTCATTGTTGACGTCAGGCTTGAGGACGTTGTATATTAATCCCCGCGTTTTGAGGGCCCGTAGCTCAGTTGGTCAGAGCGTCCGGCTGATAACCGGGAGGTCACAAGTTCGAACCTTGTCGGGCCCACCATTTCGCATGATAAAGACCCCAACATCCTCTGGTTGTTGGGGTCTTTTGCTATTGCCAAGCGTCGAGCATCCCAGGGGCTCCGGCGCTCGCGCTGGGCCCCTTTTCATCTATGTGGGGAGCCGGGAGAATCGTGCCGTTTGCCCATTTCGGATGTCTGTTCGAAATGCCGGCAAACTCTTTTGCTACAGTTTGCCCTTCCATCTCGTGAAAGGCTTTCAACCCCATGCTCAAAACGATTTTCTCCAAGCCGTTTGTTGTGGCGTGCGCGCTCACGTTGGCTTGTTCGGTTCTCGGCAGCCTGTTGGCGGGCCTTCCCTACCTGGCGGTTCTTGGCGCGCTCGTCATCTCACTTATCTTAGGTGTTGTGTGTCAGGCGGCTAAGCCGGCCGTTGTTTATGCCAAGCCTGGCATCGCGCTCATCTCGAACAAGTTTTTGCGAGCAGGCATTATCTTGCTTGGCTTCAAGCTCAATCTTGTTGCCCTGGCGCAGGCGGGCGTGAAGACCATTGCACTGGCGTGCGTGGTGGTCACGGGCACCATCTT
>USJP01000207.1 GCA_900555105.1 uncultured Coriobacteriaceae bacterium
GCGCGGCCGCGTTACGAAGGCGCGCGCGATGCCTACGCGCTGCTGCTGGCCGCCCGACATCTGGCTGGGGAAATGGTCGGCTCGACTGCCCAGGCCCACGCGGGCGAGCATCTTGCGGGCCAGCGCCTCGCGCTTGCGCTTGGGCATGCCGCGGAAGGCGAGGGGCAACGCCACGTTTTCGGTGGCGGTCAGTGCGGGTAGGAGGTTGTAGGCCTGGAAGATGAACCCCAGGTACTTCTGGCGAAAAGCCGCAAGCTCGTTTTCGTCCATGCGTGAGATGGGCGCACCTGCGATGTAGACGCAGCCCCGCGTTGGTTTCTCAAGGCCTGCGAGCTGGTTGAGCAGCGTGGACTTGCCTGAGCCCGAGGTGCCGAAGATGCAGCAGACCTCGCCGGCCATGATGTCCAGGTCGATGCGCTTGAGCGCGACCACGGTATCGTCTGCCAGGCGGTATTCTTTGCGCAAGCCGCGCACCTGGATGACAGGGCTCTTGCTGGCGTTGGCCATGCTCACCTCCCCAACCTTCTCGACGGTATTCCCCATGCCTACCCTTTGGGCAATGCCGCCCATTATAAGAGAACCCCGCCCGCCCCTGTCGGCGTTTTACGGGTTGTTGGTGACATCACCGTAAGGTTGTGGATTGGTTGGAGAAGGCGCGGTGGGCGCAGGTGAATCTGGGGGATGGTTTCTGCCATGGAAGACGTTGAGTATCGCTGACGTTTCGAGCCCGCGGGCTGTCTGGGCAAGCGGGCCTGCTTTGTGAGCGGCTTTGGGTGCTGCCGACCTCTCGTTGACTGCGGTTTGCTGGGATGGATGAAATCTATCGAGCTCGGTTTCGGAAGCCGCCTTAATGAAATCCCGACTCGCAATTACCCCTGTGCCGCCTCGGCGCGCACGGTCATTCTGTTGGCGCCTGCGTAGCGCACCTCCACGTGGATGCCTTCGGCGTTGGTACCCGAGAACGACTCGTCACCTCGCTTGTAGTCTTGGTCGAAGCCGGCGGCGAGGAGCTCGTCGACGTAGGCGGCGTAGTCGTCGAGGGTGGTCTGCCCTATGGTCGCTTGCCAGGCGGACGAGCTGTCGGTCGTGACTTTGCCTGTGTGTGAGACGGGTGCAGGCAGGCTTGCTGCCAGGCCGAATGTGGGCCAGGTGAGCTCCTCGAGCTCCGTTGCCCCATCTATGCTTACGTCCATCACGGATGTGCTTGTGAACAGGTGCAGGCTCAACCTGTTGCCCTCGGCATCGTAGGCGTAATAGGAGTAGTCGCCGATCCATTCAGGTTCGACGTCAAAGCCCTTTGCCTGGCAGGCTTCGACGTAGGCCGAATAGGCCTCCTCGCTGCAGCCGCGCACCTCGAAGCTCAGGTAGGATTCGTCGTTGAAGGGCATCGTGCCCCAGCTGCTTGCGGGCTCTGGCAGCAGCGTCGCCAGTCCCGTCGTGGGCCAGGTGAACGTCGCGCTCTCGTATTGCGCCTGCTCTGTCCGCTTCATGTCTGTTATGCCGATGGTGGCGACGACGATGAAGGCAGCAAGTGCCACTACCAGGAACGCGAGGCACCCGTGCTTCTTGCGGGCTGGTTTGTCGGGTTGAGAGGACCGGCTCTCCGGTTCCTTCTCTGCGGGCGGCTGGGCAATGGCCTTGTCGCTTGATTCGGCCTGGCTGGTGCTGGTTTGGTCGCGCATATTACGCGCGCCTTCGCCCCAGGTACCAGCTGTATGCTGCTTTGTCTTGATTGACCGCCCAAGCGCCTCGGCGAGGTCGGCTGCCGACTGGTAACGTGCGCTGGGTTCAAAAGCGCAGGCTTTCTCGATGGCGGCTCGCGTTGATGGCGTGATGCCGTTCGCCTGGGCAAGCGCCTCGTCGTACTCTTTTTCGCCGGGATGCACCCCACACAGCATGAAGCCCAGCAGGCGCCCAATGGAGTAGACGTCGGAGCGTGCGTCGGTTTGGGCGAAACCGTACTGCTCGGGCGAGGCGTATCCCCAGGTACCGAGCGAAGTGGTGTCGCGTGTGGCTTGGGCGTTGCGTGTGCGGGCGATACCCAGGTCGATGAGGTGCGCTCCGTCGGCAGCCACGATGACGTTGGCTGGCGTGATGTCGCGGTGGATGACGCCTGCGGCGTGCAGGGTTTCGGCTGCCTCGCAGATTTGAGCCGCCAGCTCAACGGCCATGTTCTCGTCTAGCTGGCCCTTTGTCTGCACAAGGCTTTCGAGCGACTCGCCGGGCATGTAGTCGTACACCACCACGAAGCGGTCGGGCAGCTCGTAGGTTGTCTCAACGTGGGGAAGGCGCGCGCAGTCGCATTCGGGCAAGATGGACCAAACGCGGCGGTTTGCCAGCTCAAGGGGGATTTTCTTGCGCACGAATGGCCCAGTGCCCTCGATGGTCACAAGCTCAGTGGTGCCGTTGGGCTTTTCGGCGAGCACGCGCTCGACGTGGTAGCTGTCGTCTATGCACATGGCGTGCAAGACTTGTTCGTCGGTCACGCGCACCCTCCCTTTCCATCTCGTCAAATCCCATATTCTAACCTTGTGGGAGGGGTGGTTCCTCAGTTGGCAACTGAATTATGCAGATGTGGCCTGGTTCTTCAGCAGGGCCGCTGGTGCCTCTGAAGGCGCGTTGGCCCTACTGGAGCCGGTCGGTGCCGAGTAACGTTTTCTCGCCGAGGCGGTAGAGTTCGTCGTCGGTTTCGGCGCGCGTCAGGCCATGCTCGATGCACCAGATGAGCACGGCATCGCGGCGGCGCTTGCACCACAGCTCGCCGGCCCCAGCCAAGCGCAAGATGCGCTGTGTTTCGCGCAGATTGGCTTTCAGGCCTAGGGCAAGCATCACAGCGTGGTCGTGCCCGGGGCGGCTTTTGCCTGAGAAGATGTCGTACACCACCGTGCCGTTGAGGCCCGAACCGCGCATGACGTCGGCGCGCTTGAGTTTGCGCTTGTCGAGCAGCTCAAACAGGTAGTCGGGCAATGACCGGTCGGGCGTCTCGGCGTTCTCAAGGTACGAGTCGACTGACCTGCTGGCAAGCAGACGCTCGAGGAGCTCCTCGGGGAGATGCTCGGCGGACGAAGGGGTGTCTGCGGTGGAGGCGTTGGGCGTCTTGGGTTTCGCGGGGCTTTTCTTGGCTGCTGCGCCGCTGGCCGGGTGGGGTTTCTGGGCGTTGCTTACTTGCGTACGGCCTGCTGGTGTGATCTTGTCTGCCGATGTTGCGCGACTTGTCTTGTTTGTTGCCGTGCCGCCGTTCATATCCTGCGCCATGTTGCCTCCAGGCCTGTGGGTTGAGTGACCGCAGTATAGGCATGTAATGAGACAAACGCGCAGCCGATTCGGCGACTCGTTGAATAAGCCTCTGACAAGGGTTCGCCTGGAGTGGTAAGGCTTGCGATATGTGCTCGCGCCGGCTGATGCAAGGCTATCGATACAGCGCCAGTGCCTTGTTTGCTGCCAGATTCGCTGGGCCGCTTGACAGGTTTACCAGCGTGTCTCCTTCGCACATGCGCTGGTCGGCCAAGGTGACGCACGCGTCGTAGGCGCGGAAGACGCGCTGGGCGCGTTCGACGTCGGAGTAGACGTTCCACCAGCCGCGGGCCCGGGCCGCGGGCGCACGAAACCCATGACGTCGTCGACCGGGTAGCCAAGCAAGAATCCGACCTCGTGAGGAAAGCGGTCGGTGCCGTCGGGGTTGCGCGGACGTGCATCAAAGCTGAGCACGCGGGTCTGGAGCCGGTTGACGCAGACCTCGTCGTCGTCCACAGTATAGCCTTCTACCTCGAGCATTGTTGCTTCGGGGTCGCGGCTGATGAAGACGCGCATGAGGTCGGGCCGCCAGACGAACACCATGGAGCTGCCCTTGCGGTGCGCCATCACGCGAAGGCGCACGCCTGCCTCGCGCAGGGCCGTGTCGGTGCGTTCCACGGCGAGCTCGATTTGCTCGTGTGCCGCTTGCGCCATGATCGGCTTGCCGCACGGACGTGTGCCCACCTGGTGGTAGCGCACGACGTTGAACATCCCCGCAGGTTTCACGCCCATAAGCACAGGCGCGCATTGCTGGGCGATGCCCTGCTCAAGGAAGGTTTCAACTCGGCCGTACGGAAGCGATTCCATGGCGACTCCTTAAAAGTAATCTATGCCTAACTAGATAATAAAGTAAGGCATGGAAAACTAAAAGGCCCAGAAAGTCAAGGCACGCAAATACCATGAAGGACAGTGCGTCGGTGTCGTGCGGTCGGTGCGAAATCAGGGGGTCTTACACGGTAGAGGGGCACCCGA
>USJP01000208.1 GCA_900555105.1 uncultured Coriobacteriaceae bacterium
TCTGGGGGTATTGGGAACGGCACGGTGCTATGTCAACGGTGGTCTAACACAGAGATCTACAAAAGAGCAGCTAGAGCTTAGATTTGTTGTCGTGCCAGCAGAAAGGCTGCGATTTTCGAAATGATTTTGGGCCGCGTTATATCGCAATCGTCGCGCAACATGAATATCGTGCGAAGGAAGATCGAAAGCATTACCCCTTTTTTGCGATTGACTAGGTGTGGCTGGTGTTTTCTTATCGAAGCGGAGCTCTGTGCGGTCTCTTCCTGGTGTTTCTAACGGAGAAGTTAATTGACGGCTTAAGACGATACGGATGAATTCCGAAATTGTATTTCGCCTGTTTCGGGCGTGGCGCTTCTGGGCTTGCCGTGATGTCATGCAAGCGTGGTGCGCGGATTGTGCGGCATTTGATGCCGCCTAGCGAGTGCTGCAGTCAGTTGAGAGTTCAAAGAGAAAAAGGAGTCTCACACATGTCAAAGATGACCCGCAGGTCGTTTGTTGGGGTCGCTGCCGCAAGCGGTGTCGCGGCGATTTCAGCTTCTATCGCTCTGGCCGACGAGGCGAAGAAGGACGAGGCAGCGCAGGTCGACGCTCCCGCCGAGGACGCGGGTGGGGAAGACAAGAAGCCGACTGGCCCCGGCGGCATGAGCGAACCCATCGACAGCCCTCGCGAGCTCTACAAGGGCTGGCTCGGCGAGGCTCCTCAGATTTCCGATGACGACATCGTCGAGACCTATGACGCTGACGTCGTCATTCTCGGTGGCGGCCATGCCGGCACGCAGTGCGCCAAGGAGGCCGCGAAGGCCGGCGCCAAGGTCGCGGTTCTTGACCAGCAGGCTCAAGACATGTTCATGTTCTACGGCGAGGACATCGGAACCTTCAACTCGCAGTACGTGCAGGACATGGGCTACGGCCCCTACGACGAGCAAGACGTCCTCGCGCAGTGGGAGCGCACGTGCGGCTACCGCGCCAACCCCGAGCTCGTGCTCACCTATATCCGCAACTCCGGTGCCATGATCGACGACGCCATTGCCATCTGCCAGGAGAAGGACCCCTCCATCCTGACGAACATGAACGTGCAACAGCCCGACACCGACTACTGGACCGACAAGTCCCAGCCGTGTGACATGGGCAACTTCAAGACCTATGTGGGCACGTTCTGCATGCGTTCAGAGATCCTCGACGAGGTCGCCGAGGGCGTAGGCGCCTACTCCACCATCGGCAAGCTCGAGGATTGCTGCCGCGAGGTCGCCGAGGCCAACGGTGCTACCTGGTATTACGAGACGGCCGCCGTGTGCCTCGTGAAGGACGGCGACAAGGTCGTGGGCGCCATCGCCACCAACGCCGATGGTCAGTATGCGCGCTTCAATGCCGCGAAGGCCGTCGTCATCGCCACGGGTGCCTTCCAGAACTGTCAGCCCATGATGGCCGAGTTCTACAGCGAGGCCAAGGAGCTGCAGGCCAAGAACGGCATCGCCGCCTACACCTCCACGGACGTGCCTGAGTCGGGTCGCGACACCGGCATCGGTCATCGTATGGGCTGCTGGGCGGGTGGCCGTATGGAGGCCGGCCCCATGGCGTCGCTTGCCAACGTGTCGGCCCCCGGTCCCTTTGGCTTCGCGCCCACGCTCATCCTCAACCGCGATGGCAAGCGCTTCATGAACGAGGCTGACTTCAACGCCATGGGCAACATGATCAACCGCCAGCCCAAGGGCATCTACTGCAACCTGTTCGACGCCAACTATCGCGACATGATTGCGCGTGGCGGCACGAACCACGGCGGCGTCGATTTCGGCCAGGCCACCTACGTGGAGCAGTGGACCGAGGACATGACGCACGTCGCCGACGCCGGCGCCGAGGGCTACGTGGTGCGTCACGGCTGCCTCACCGAGCGCGCCGACATGGGCAAGACGCCGGTGTACGGCGCTCAGACTCTGGAGGAGCTCGCTGGTTACCTGGGCTATGAGGGCGAAGCCGTCGAGAACTTCGTGGCGAGTGTCGAGCGCTACAACGAGCTCTGCGAGGCCGGCAAGGACGACGACTTCGGCAAGAAGGCCGACTTCATGCTGCCCATTGCCACGCCTCCCTTCTACGGCTCGGTCGGGGATTCTTCCACGCAGGCGGGCACCGCAGTGTCGCTGGGTGGCCTGGTAACGGATGCTGCCTTCAATGTGTTGGGCGATGACGATCGCGGTATCGAGGGCCTCTACGCTATCGGCAACTGCTGCGGCGGTCGCTACGCCCTCACCTACCCAGGCATTCTTGCTGGCAACTCGATTGGAATGGCCATGACTAACGGTTACGTCTGTGGTCAGGTGGTCGCTGCGCTGTAGGTTGCGGAACCTGATGCGCCGCGTTTCACAGGCGCTCATGTGCTCCAGTACACATCGCACCTGTGCGCCTTGCGCATCAGAGCTTGCGCTTTTGAGGGGATGTGGAACCTGGTTTCTTGAGTGATTGGTCGGTCCCGTTCGAGCGCTGTGAAGAGCGGCATTTGGGCGGGGTCGATTTGCGTTTGGGGCTGTTGGTGGGATTTGTGCGATGGCGTGTGCGGCTCAATGGGCGGACTGCCCCGAAAATGCCGTACGTTTGCGTTTTAATTTGGCCAGGTGGAGTTGCCGGCTATCCTTGGTTTGCGTTTTGCCCGGTAGATCGATTGCCCCTTCAGCGGGGGTACTCTGCTCGGTGAATTAAAACGCAAACGTGCACGATTTTTTGCCGGCTCCCGACCAACCGCGCAGTCTGTAGGCATTTTCCGCGATGGGTTAAAGATTAAAGAATGGAGCAAAGAGGACCGCCAGGCACGGGGTGGCCCTCTTTGTCTGACACGGGTTGGGTTAGGCAAACATGGCGGCGCGCATTGCCTTGCGCTATGCCTTCTTCTCCTTGTTGACTCTCAGGCCTTCCATCATCTGATGTGCGGCCTCGGGGCTTGTGAGGCGAAGGGAGCAGTCGTCGGGTTTTGGGAAAGCGAGAAGGGGCAGACTTCCGTACCAGATGGTCCTCTGGTCGAAGATGGCGTAGCAACTTGGGCCGGAATGTCCAAGTTCGACGCAGCAGCCACAGTTCGAAAGCCTGTTAAGCGTGTCTGCGGCAACGGTTGCTTTTTGAATGAGACAGGTGACGGCTATTCCTCGCTGCGTGGCGTCTAACAGGGCTGTTTCCAGTCGTGTTGCCAGGGTTGCGTTGACAAAAGGCGCCGATATGACGACGGCGCTCTTTGCCTCTCGGATATCGCGCGTAAACGTTGCCAAGAATCTCTCCGCTGTTATAAATGCGCTGGTACCATCACCGATGGAATTCGATTCTGCGGAGGGTTCTGCGGTTTCACCTGACCTTTGCCAACCTTCTCCAATCGGCTCGTATCCGAGTCTTGCGTATGTCTTGAGGCGCTTTTTGTACATCCGCTCAAGCATGGGAACGTTCAGGTCGACATAGTCGTACACGCGCACATCGGTTTTACCCTCTGAAGTGCGATGGAGGCGACCCGACTGTTGGGTGACGTTGCCGCTCCATGAGATGGGCGTAGAGAGGAAGAGCGCGTCGAGGCTGGGCATGTCGAAGCCTTCTCCCAGGTAACTTTCAGTGGCAACGAGGGAAAGCGGCTGTTCCGTCGATGCCTTCAGCGCCTCAGCGATGGCCTCACGGCGCTGACGCGGGGTTCCCTCGCCTACAAGTAGCCGTACTTCAGCCCTACCTTCCTCAATCAATCGTGCTAGTTCACGCGCGTGCCTCTTGCGCTTGCTTACGACGAGGGGCGTCCTGCCTTCGTTCAGTGCGTCAAGCACGTCTTGAGCAATCAAGCGGGTACGGTCGGCATGATCGCACACGGTGTCGAGTACCTGCGTAAAAGATGCGCCCTCGGTTAAATCAGGGAAGTGCATAGCCACATAGCGCGTGACAAGGTGGCGAGCGAATCCCTGTTCGGCTGCCTGGGCCCGTACATCGATGCTGTGGCGTACAGGCCCGCAGAGCATGGTGACGATGGGATCGAGTCCGTCGGCGCGTTTGGGTGTCGCGCTTAGCCCGTATACCCGTTGCGCCCGCACCGCCTTGAGTACGCATTCGAGCTGAGGAGCTGCGGCGTGATGGCATTCGTCGCAAATCACGAGACCATAATACTGGACGAGGTCTTTAACCTGGCGCTCTCCGGGAATGTCCGACTTTTCAAACAGCGATTGGAACGTTGCGACGTCGACAAGGCCAC
>USJP01000209.1 GCA_900555105.1 uncultured Coriobacteriaceae bacterium
AGTGAAGTTGGCGAGGGTCGTCACGGCGCCAGATGCTGCCACAGCATCCTGCGCAACCTCGCCCTCTTCGGCATCCTGAACGGCGCGGGCCAGCGGAGCCCCCTGATCCCCGTCGTCGGAAAGCGCCATGACGGTGGACTCGCTGGCCGCCATTACGCCAGCATCCTCGCTATCGGCCGCGGCATCCTCGGGCATCGCGGCTTCGGGCGCTGCCTCTTCGGGGGACAGCGTATCGCTCGTCTGGTCCCGCATCATCGCGGGCTCGCTGGGACCAGGGTTGTTGGGACTAAGCATCTCAGGACGGGCAAACACGATTACGCCAGCAACAAGCAGGCAGGCCGCGATTCCCACGCCCGCTAGAGCGCGCACACGCTCGGGCGTGAAACGCAAGACTTTGCCCTTAGCCTTGCCAGGGGAGACATCAACAGACGCCTCTCGACGGGCGCGCTACGGGGCGCCTTCCCGGCAGACACATCGTCAGGCCCCTCGGTTTCCGGCTTCGAATGAGTAAGCATGTCGGCAGGCGCGACACCGCATCCTTCGGCTTCCGGCATCGCATCAGAAGCCACATCGGCAGGCATATTGACCTGCGCTTTTGCAGTCGCTGCGCCATTCTGCCTATCGCCTTCTTGCGCCAGCTTAGCCTCGTTGTCGTGTTCAATCGCGTTCGATTGTCCCTCAACCGAGCCCGTTGCCTCGGGACACGCCGCTTCCATTACGAAGCGGTCGTCGATGTCACCCAGCGCCGCAAGCAGGCGAAGCGATCCTTCATCCCTCTCTTCGCTCGTCACAGAGCAACACCTCCACGTGTCAAAACGGCCTTAAGCTCCTCGCGCATGCGCGCAAGCGTCATCTTCACTTTGCTCTCGGTTGCCCCGTAGGCGCCAGCAATCTCCGCGACCGTGTCGCCATACCAATAGCGGCGCACGAAGAAATGGCGCTGCTCGCGAGGAGCTTGCTCCAGGAATGCGTTGAGGAGCGCCACGAGCTCCACCTCCGAGGTACCGGCAAAAACACCGCTTCCGTCGGGCAGACAGCCGGCAAGCTCATCGATCAGTACGGGGACCTGACCCTGCCCGCGCTTTTCCGCCTTGCTCTCACGCCAGCGATCAAGCGCGGCGTTGCGTGCGATCTTGCCAAGAAATGCCTGCAGCACGTTGGGGCGCTGGGGCGGCATGGCGTTCCAAGCGCGCAGGTAGGTGTCCTGCTCGCATTCCTGGGCATCTTGGGAGTCGCGCAAAATGCGAAACGCGACACTGCGGCAAAACGTACCGTATTTTGTCTTCGTCTCACCGATGGCGCGCTCAGAGCGCTTCCAGTACAGCTTGACGATATCCGATTCCTCCAAACTGCCTCCCTTCACCCTCTTTGACGGACTGTGGCTGCCTCGGGTCACAACTTTCTTATCAAAAAAAGCCGCCCAGACCTCCACATGGAAGCCCGAGCGGCTCAATCTCACATCAAAGCTCGCGCAGCCTTGCGTTGCACGCGATCTACTTTACCGTGAGGACCGGGATGTCGGTCTCACGCAGGAGGCTGTAGCTCACGCTGCCAAGCATGCCGCGGATGGCGCCCAGACCACGGCGACCCATGACAATCAGGTCGACGTCGTGGTGCTTGGCATAATCGGCAAGCACGGCAGCAAGGGCGTTACCAGGCACAACCTCAACAGTTGCACGTTCACCCAGCTCATCGAGACTGTCGCCCAAGCTGTCCTTCATGGCCTTCTTGGCAGCGGCAACGGTGGCATCGAGCAGCTGCTTATACTGCTCATAATCAATCTGGCCATAATAGACGCCGTCGGAATACGTTGCCTGGAAATCCATGGCACCAACAGAGAGAGCCTGG
Source organism: uncultured Coriobacteriaceae bacterium (assembly GCA_900555105.1). Taxonomy (GTDB): domain Bacteria; phylum Actinomycetota; class Coriobacteriia; order Coriobacteriales; family UMGS124; genus UMGS124. The sequence goes on from USJP01000209.1 coordinate 1,849, forward strand.
ATTACGTCAACGGTGGCTTCGGGGTTGAGGACGGCGAGCTCTTTGGCGTAGCGCACGGCCTCCTTGGCGTGGTCGGAACCGTCGTAAGGAACCATGATCTTCGAGTACAGCATGGTGCAACTCCTTTACTCACGACCTAGCTGCCAGGACTGCCCAGCAACGCTATCTTGCACCACTATATACCCTTTATCCCTCGCACGACACAACAACGTCGTTGGAACTTACTGCAGCGAAGACAGCAGAGCCCGGCATCAGGCCGAGCATGTCGACATCGTCAAGGGTGACATCGCTCACAAGGCTGCAGCCGCAGGGCAGCTGCACCAACACGTGGGCGCTCACGGCACCGCGCTCGATACGAGCCACTTCACCGAAGAACCTGTTGCCCGCCGAGAGGGAGAAGCCGAGGCCCTCCCCCACTTCGAGCAGCACGTCGGGAGCGTTGATGAGCGCGGCGGCATGCGTGCCCTCGCGCAGACCAAGCTCACGAATGGCGGCCATCGAGACGTCGGCTTTGATGAAGCCAGCAGGAGTCTCAATGGCGACAACGCCGTTCACGGCGCCCTCCTTCACGGCGGCAACGGTGCCTTGCAGCAGGTTGGGAGCGGAAAACTTATACATCGAGCCTCCCTGCGGCCATGTCGGAGAGTGCCCGGGCAAACACGACAGCATCAGTCTCCCAAGGCTCGGGTCCGTTCGCACGCACCATGGTGGCCTCGCTGCCCTTGCCCGAGACGAGCACCACAGCCGGCTTGTGCGCCTGGGCAAGCGCGGTGCGAATGGCCTGCTCACGGTCGCAGACGATCTTCCAACAGGTATTGCCCTGCTCTTCTACGCGCTGGGCGATGGTACGGCAAATGTCTTCCACGGACTCGGGGCCCGGGTCGTCTTCCGTAATGATGATGCGATCGGCCAGCCTGCCTGCTGCAATGCCCATCGTGTCACGGCGATCGACGCCTTTGCCGCCTGTCGCTCCAAAGACGACGCAGAGCTCGTGGTGAGGATAGCTTGCCCTCAGCTCGTGTAGAACAGCTTCAAGGCTCATACCGTTGTGGGCAAAATCGACAACAGGCACGATGCCTGACACAGGGCTCGCAAGCATCTGCACGCGGCCAGGCACGTTTACCTGCTCAAGACCCTCGCGTACAAAGGCGAGCTCGACGCCGAGCCCCTCGGCCATGCCGCAAACGAGCAGGGCGTTGAGGGCGTTGAAGTGCGAGGGCGTAGGCAGGACGAACTCAAGCTTGCCGCGCGGAGTTCGCACGCGCATCGCGATACCGCCCTCAACATGCTCGGATGAGGTAAGGAACACATCGGCCTTCTCATCATGCTCGGAGCACGTGATGACACGAGGACACACCTGAGCAGCCTCAAGCACACGGTTGGCATGGTCAATGTCGAGGCTCACCACGGCGCAATGTGCCTGGGAGAATATCTTGAGCTTGCTTGTAAAGTAATCCTCGAAATCGGGATGCTCGATGGGCGAGATGTGATCCTCGCCGATGTTGACGAAGCCAGCGACGGCAAAGTCGACCCCAAAGGTGCGGTCATACTTAAGAGCCTGGCTCGACGCCTCCATCACCAGTTCGCGTGCGCCCACAGAGGCAGCGTTGGCGATATGACCCTCGAGCTCGAGGGCCTCAGGGGTGGTGAGCTTCGAGGGAGCGCACGTGACGCCGTCGTCGAGAATGTCGGTGGAGAAGATGGGAGTGGTATGGGCGCCGAGCGCATGGGCTCGAGCGTCAAGCACGCTTTTGAGATAGAAAGCGCAGGTCGTCTTGCCCTTGGTGCCTGTGAAGGCGCACGTCTGAATGCGGCCCGAGGGGTGGTCGTAGAGCATGTCGGCCAGAACACCCATGGCACGGCGCACGTCGCTCACGAGCACACACGGTGCCTCGATGCCATCGAAAGTCTGCTCGGCAAGATAGCCGAATGCCCCCGCCGCAAGGGACTGCTCCAGGTACTCGCGCTTGAACGCACGACCCTTGCACACAAAGAGCGTGCCAGGCACAACCTCGCGCGAGTCGGCCGTGATGAAGTCGACCAGGGGCTCTTGGCCGCCCTGGGGCAGCCTCACCTCGTTCAAAACGCCCGCTCCAGCCAACGCCTCGGCGTAGACGGAGAGGGCGACACCGGTCTTATGGGGTGCTTGCATGTGCAACGTGCTCCCAAATCAGACAGGCCCCGCGCGCAAAATCGCCAAGGCGCAGGGCAGACGAACCGTATACATGTGCGGCGGGCTTTGCTGGACGCGGCAAGCACCGCATCCGAACAAAGCCCGCCGTATGCTTGCAGACTATAGGCAGCGAGCCCGGCTCAGCCTAGTAGGAACGGCGAGAGCCTCCG
>USJP01000210.1 GCA_900555105.1 uncultured Coriobacteriaceae bacterium
TGACAAGGACGCGCACGAAGAAACGCCGGGGCAGACAACGGCATTCCTCAATGTTGGAGCCCGGGCGGCAGCCGCACTGCCGCCAAGCTGCGCCGTTAGAGCAAGCGCACGAGCCTTACCCCTGCGCCAGCTTTTCCAGTAGCTCCTTGCGGGAGTGAACGTCGAGCTTGGTGTAGATCGACCGAATATGGCTGCGCACGGTGTTCTTCGAGATGACAAGATCCTCGGCGATCCAGTTGGCCGAGCGGCCCTGGGCAAACAGCAGCATGATCTGCCCCTCGCGAGCCGAAATGCCAACGTTCTCGGGGATTGCAGCGATGCAAGCCTCAAGGACAGCGGGGTTCAACGCAAGGGATTCAGGACCGAGCAGAGCGCCGGTGGCTGCGTCGTCCGAGCGCACATCGCGAAGCGACCCGTTAGCGGTTCCTGCGGAATAGCCAGCCTGGTAGGGTGCGCGCATCGAGCCCGTACCCGCATGGGAAGCGTCACCGTGCGCCATGAATGCACCACCGCGCCCAGAACCAGGCACGCCAGCTACAGGGACCCGGTCTTCTCCCCCACCCTGAGCCAGAACCGAGCCGTCACGCTTCCATGTGAAAATAAACTTGATGTCAGCGTCTGTGAACACAAAAGCAAAGAGTGCCACGATGGCAAACATAAGCGCGGCAGTGACCACCAGGTGGGCCGAAGGCGAATCGAGCAGGCGCGCGCAGGAGATACCCAGGCCCCACGAAGCTGCACTTGCCCCCAGGTAGACGGCCTGGCCAATGCCAAAAGCGCGCACGGGCGAAAATCCAAAGCGAAAGGCGGTGTAGGCCATGAGGCACGTGAACATCATCCAGAGAAGTTCTTTGCCGATGCTCAGATAGATGAGGTTGACCCCAAAAGCCGATACAAAGATGACTGCTACGCCGAGCACCACGAGCATCGCGTAGACGCGTCTCACCGCACGCACGAGGTCGCCCGTGTTGATCATGAAGCATATGACAAGAGAGGCCATGAAGATGGCAAACGCCGTAACGGCACCCGTCTGGGAAAAACCGTCATCTGGCATGGAGCTACAGGCGATACCGCGCGCAAAACCAGCAGTGACGGCAACGAGCGCGGCCGCCAACACAAGACGCACGAAGGAGCGCATGCCGGGGGCACGACGGCCACCATGCTCTCGAGCCACAAGAAGTTCGTCAGCGGGAAAGGGGTCGTCTCCAGGCATGATATAGAGCAGTGCGCTCACCAGGGGCAATGCCGCAATAAAGAACGGCTGCCAGACAAGCGGAATGCCGCTTCCCATGAAGAAGAGAGACGCCGTGAACATGAGGGAGATGGAACCTTCGGTAAGCACTTCGCGACCACCGAGCGTACCGTACACCTCACCCGTCTTGAGCGCCAAAATCGAGGTGCCGATACCAGTGAGCAAGGCACCCAGCTCGAACACGGGAAAGTCCGAAGCCATGGGAGCAAAAGCGATGAGAAGACTGCCGAGGACACCCAGACCGCTCACGGCAACAACAAGGGGCCGGCGCGACATGAGCGGCGTCACCTTGCGCCAAAAAGCCGCCGCAAGGAGCAGGGCACACATGATGGCAGGCGTGGAGCACAGATACATTGAGCCCACCTGACGCGCGAACAGGGCATCGTCGGGCCAAAGGGCATACAGGCCCGTGCCCATATAGCACAGCCAAATCCATGCCCACCAGGCACCAAGGCCCAGATAGCGCAAATACGGCCACTGCTCGGCCAAATGCGACATGCCCTCGGCGTATTTTGAAGCCATCCTTTGTGGCACGGCCAATCCCCTTCTCCCCAAAATAGAAACCGCAGAAGCCAGACGCAAACGCCCAGCTTCGACAGCAATTCCGCCAGGCATGGTAACACGAGGAACGAGGCTTGCGGAACGCAATGACTATAGCAACGCAGCAAGCAACAGCCAAGTAACACTAGACGACCCGCTAGCGAAAGCAGAACCCGCCCCTCAAATACAGAAACAATGTGGCGGAAAACATCAGGTAGCCCGCTAGCTGAAACGGCCCCTGCTCGAAGCACAAAGGGGTTTCTCGCCCAAACGTGCAAAACGGACCATTTCGGCTCACTTTTTAGGCCCAAAATAGTCCAATGAGCACGTTTTGCTCGGAACAGGAAGTCGGCACACCCTTGCTTCACATTCCACAACCTCAACCGCACCCCCCAAACGAAAACACCCCCAGAAAGCGTCCCGATACTGGACAACTTCCCGGGGGTGCATATTCTTGCATAGCCCATGTGGCCAGGCATATGCAACGAGCAAGTAGAGGTCTTAGACCTCCATCGTCACGTCTTTCTTGAGGACCTTGGTGAGAACCAGATAGTACACGCCGCCGCACACAAGCTAGATAAGACCCATGGTCTTGGACAGGCTATCGAGGTTGAACCACACATAGGCGATAATCAGGAAACCAATGATCGGCAGAATCAGGTGCCTGCCCACGTTACCGGTCCTCTTCTTGTAGAAGAAGTGCCAGATGATGGTGAGGTTCAGCATCATGAAGGCAGTCAGCGCACCAAAGTTGACCAGGCGGCTAATGGCGTCGACGCCGAGCCGCTCAAAAACGCTCACAAGGATGATGGAAAGGATGCCCACGAACAGGGCTGCCACATAGGGAGTCTTATACGTGGGGTGAACCTTTGCCAGAACCTCGGGCACCAGGCGTTTCATCCAGCTAGATGTACCTGTAGACAAAAAACTGGCCCCGGAAATACACCGAGGCCAGTCTGCTGAATTGTTACATCATGTAATCGCGAGCCATCCGACCAACCCGCGCCTTGCCTGTCGGCCTTACGCGTCGAACTTGCCGTCGGCCAGGTCGTGGCCGAGCAGGTAACCGTAGGTGATGCAGTTGATGCCGTAGCAGTTGCCGGGAATGGCGAAGTTGTAGTTGTTGGCGTACATGTTGCCCGTCATGTGGCCCACGTTGAAGAGACCGGGCAGCGGGGCGTCGTTCTCGTCGCACACCTGCATGTCGCAGTTGGTGTTGAGGCCGCCCATGACGGTCATCATCATGGCGTAGTTGCGGGCGGCGTAGAAGGGGCCCTCGGGCTCGATCGGGATCAGGAACTGGGCAGCCTTGTGGAAGTCCTCGTCGACGCCCTTGTCGCACAGCTCGTTGTAGCGATCGACAACGGCCTGCAGCTTCTCAGCATCAAGACCCAGCTGCTCGGCGAGCTCGGCCAGCGTGTCGGCCTTGAAGTAGCTGCCCGACTCGATGCCGGCCTCCCAGGTTGCGATCATCTCGTCGGCCGTGGAGGCAGGGGTCTCATAGCGCTTGCCGAAGGTGCGCCACTCGTAGCCGGCGTCAATGATGGCCTGGGCGAAGTTAGCCGTCCAGATGCCGAAGGCGACATGGCCGGGCTGCGTGATGAGGTGGTTGGCCGCGTAAGGAGCGGAGATGTCCTCGCGCTGGTAACGCTCGGTGTTCATGTTGACGTTGAGGCCCTGGTGGAAGCCGAGGGGCTCGAAGGAGCCACCCCAGGCGCCCTGCATCATAGGCGCCACGGAGGTGTGCTGCCAAGCGGCGCCCACCCACAGGCCCATCTTCTGGCCGTCGCCGGGATACAGACCCGTGAGAGCGAAGCCGCGGTTGTAGTCGGTCTCGGCGTCCTCGAGGCCCACGATCGGCAGAATCTGGGGGCAATACTTGGCAATCATTTCCTTGTTGGCGGAGAAGTCACCGGTGGCAAGGACGATGCCCTTGTGGCCCACGAACTTCACGTAGCTGCCGTCGGCCTTCTGGGCCACGACGGCGGTCACGCGGCCGGTCTCCTCGTCACGCACGAGCTGCTTGGCAACAGTGTCATAAATGATGGTCGCGCCCTGCTCGAGGGCGTAGGCCTCCATAGCCTCGACGGCATTCTGCTGGCCGGTGGAAGCGCTGGCAGCGTCGTCGCCCTTGGCGCCGAAGCCGATGGCATAGTCGGGACCGTTGTCCAGACGGTTGTCGGACTCCAGGAACACCTCGACGTCCTTGCCGCGAACGATGTCGATGCACCAGTTCATGGCCTCTTCGGAGTTGTTGTAGCCGCGCATCCACATCTTCTGGTCGATGGTGAAGCTGGCAGCGCGCTCCTCATGGTAGAAGAAGTCGACCGGGTCGAGACGGTCGATGCCGTACTCCTCGATGACCTTGTTG
>USJP01000211.1 GCA_900555105.1 uncultured Coriobacteriaceae bacterium
CTGTTCAGCGTTCTGCTCATCCTGTGCTTCGCGTTCGGCTTCAACGGCCTGCAGGCGTTCAACGCTTGCAGCGCGCTTGAGTACTACATCCCCGACTACGCCACCAACGGCGTGGCCGTGGCAGCGGGTCTGGGCCTGGTGGTGTTCACCGCCGGCGTCATCTTCGGCGGCTCCAAGCGCATCAGCGTGATCACGTCCATCATCGTGCCGGTTATGGCCATCGCCTATATCGCCATCGCGCTGTGGACCACCATCGCCAACATCACCTGGCTGCCCGCCGTGTTCGGCCTGATGTTCGAAAGCGCCTTCGACTTCCAGTCCATCTTCGGCGGCTTCGCCGGCTCGGTGGTCATGCTCGGCATCAAGCGCGGCCTGTACTCCAACGAGGCCGGCATGGGCTCCGCACCGAACGCCGCCGCCACCGCAAGCGTATCGCACCCGGTGAAGCAGGGCCTCGTGCAGAGCCTGTCGGTCTACATCGACACGCTGCTCATCTGCACCTGCTCGGCGATGATGGTCCTCGTGTTCTATGTGCAGAACCCGGCTGCCGCCGAGGGTCTCAACGGCATGCCTCTCGTGCAGATGGCCGTGAACAACGCGGTGGGCGAGTGGGGTATCCACGTCATCACGTTCGCCATCTTCGCATTCGCCTTCTCGAGCCTCATCGGCAACTACTTCTACGCCGAGAGCAACCTGCGCTTCATCAAGGACGGCAGCCCCGTGCTGCTTACCGTGTTCCGCCTTGCCTGTATCGTTTTCATCTACCTCGGTGCCGTCAACAGCTTCGACCTTGCCTGGAACCTGGCCGACATCTTCATGGGCTTTATGGCCATCATGAACCTCATCGCCATCCTGCTGCTGGGCAAGTGGGCCATCCGCGCGCTCGACGACTACACGGCGCAGCGTAGCGCCGGCAAGGACCCGGTGTTCGTGGCCGATTCCATCGAGGGCCTGCCCGCCACCCAGTGCTGGCATGTGGGCGAGGGAGACCTCAAGGACGTGGGTCCCGAGCCGGTGAAGCAGTTCTGGCGCGAGTCGATTGACCCGGAGCAGTAAGAGCGCCTGGCTGAGTCGCTCAACATACGCGTGTTCCCTGTGCGGCACCCTTTGCGGGGTGCCGCTCTTTGTATACGGCCTGCTACCATAGGTAGCGCATGAAGACTGTGGAGGGTGCCCTATGTGGGCCCAGAGAGGATGTGCCATGAGCGAGAAGAAGACGGTGGTCGTCGCCAGCAACAACGCCCACAAGATCGAGGAGATCCGCGCGATTCTGGGCGCGGTGCTGCCCGACGCCGAGTTCAAGGCGATGGGCGAGATCGGCGGGCTTCCCGAGCCCGAGGAGACGGGCACGACCTTCGAGGAAAACGCCTTCATCAAGGCGCAGACCATCCACGACCTCACTGGCCTGTCCACGGTGGCCGACGACTCGGGCCTCGTGGTGGACGCCCTCGACGGGGCGCCGGGCGTCTATTCGGCCCGCTATTGCGGCGTGCACGGGGACGACGCCGCCAACAACGCGAAGCTGTTGCGCGAGATGGAGGGCGTGCCGCAGGAGAAGCGCACGGCCCGCTTTATGAGCTGCGTGACCTATGTCGACGCCGACGTGCGTACCTGCGGCATCGGCTCGTGCGAGGGAGTCGTGGGCTTCGAGGGCCGAGGCACCAACGGTTTCGGCTATGACCCGCTCTTCTGGCCCGAGGACACGCCCGGCAAGACCATGGCAGAGCTCACGCCCGAGGAGAAGAACGCCATCTCGCACCGCAAGCACGCCATCGAGGCGCTCGCCCAGGAGCTCGCGAAGCTCGGATAGGCGCGCCTTATACGCAAAACGCAAACGTACGCGCGTTTTTTGAGGCTTTCCTGGGGAAACGTCGAAAAAAGCAGCGTACGTTTGCGTTTTAATGCGAGAGGGGTCTGTATTGTGCGCCGTGCGGCGCGTCGGGTGGCGGCTTAGAGCTGGTCGGTGTCGAGCCAGATGGTGAAGGGGCCGGAGTTCACGAGGCTCACCTGCATATCGGCACCGAACTCGCCTGTCTGCACCTCGCCCATGTCGGTGCGTACCATCTCGCAAAAGCGCTCGTAGAGGGCACGCGCGGTGTCGGGGGCGCCGGCGGAGGTGAACGAGGGGCGGTTGCCGTGCTTGCAGTCGGCGTAGAGCGTGAACTGGCTCACCACGAGCACCTGGCCGTCCACGTCGGCAAGCGAACGGTTCGTCTTGCCCGCCTCGTCCTCGAAGATGCGCAGCTTGCGAATCTTGTCCCAAAGCTTGCGTGCGCAGGCTTCGTCGTCGGCGTGCCCCACGCCGAGAAGGATGAGGTAGCCGCGCCCGATGCGGCCGACCGTTGCGCCCGCGATGTCGACCTGTGCCTGTTCCACGCGCTGGATGAGTGCTCGCATGTGCGTCCTTTCAAAGTCGTCGTTGCCGGCAGACATGATACCAACGCTCGACAAAAAGAGCCCCGCCTTCACAGGGAAGACGGGGCTCTGTGCGCATTGGGGGATACGCAGAGGGGATTGTCGTGCGAGGGATTGCCGTCGCGCCTTATGCCAGGGCGTTGGCGGCGGCGGACTGGCCGGCGATGCGGCCGAAGACGATGATGTCGGTGAAGGAGTTGCCGCCCAGACGGTTGCCGCCCTGGACGCCACCCGTGCACTCGCCGGCAGCGAAGAGGTTGGCGATGGGGGTGCCGTCCTCCTTGGTTACCTGAGCGTCGGTGTTGATGGCCAGGCCGCCCATGGTGTAGTGGATCGTGGGGATACGCTTGGAGGCGTAGAAGGGGCCGTCCTCGACCTTGTCGCCCAGGAGCTTCTTGCCGGGGTCGACCATGAGGTCCTCGCCGGCGTCGATGACCGCGTTGTAGCCGTCGATGGTCTCCTCGAGGGTGGCGGGGTCGACTGCAATCTGCTCGGCCAGGTCGGCGATGGTGTCGGCCTGGAAGCTGTGGCCGGTGGCCACGAGGTCGGCAATCTGGTCGAGACGGTCGTCGGTGATGTCGGTGGAGTCGACGATGAGCCACATCTCGTCGTTGGTCTGCTCAAGGATGGCGTTGGCGATCTCGTCGCGGCGGCCGTCCTCGGCGGTGAAGCGCTTGGCCTCGTCGTTCACCATGACGTAGTCCCCAACGCCCAGCCAGTTGCCCACGAAGGTGGCCACGCCGCCGTTCTGGGGGTCGCCGAGCGGGTGAATTTGCACGAGCTCCATGTTCTTGAGGCCGGCGCCGATCTCCTGAGCCATGGGGATGGCGTCGCCGGTGGCGCTCACGTTGCAGGAGGAGGGCATGGTTTCGGTCACGCGGGTGTCGTACTGCATGGCGAGCTGGGGGTTGCGGGCATAGCCACCGGTGGCCATGACAACGGACTTGGCGGTGACGGTAACAGGGTTGCCGGAGGAGACGCGGGAGCCCGTGACGCCCGTGACGTTGCCGTCGGCGTCGGTGGAGATGGCCTCAACCTTGGCGTCGGTGTAGTACTTCACGCCCAGGCGAGTGGCGCAGTCCATGAGGCAGCTCACGTAGTAGGCACCGCCCTGCTGGCCCATCTTCTGGACCTTGATGGAGTGGCCGCGCTGCCACTTGCCACCGATTGCCGTGAAGACCTCGTCGTTGAAGACCAGACCGTGGGCCTCCATCCAATGGATGCCGTCAAGGGCGTTGTCGGCCAGGATATGCACGAGCTCGGGGTCGGCCTTCTCGTCGCCGCCCTCGTAGGTGTCCTCAAAGAACTTGTCGGCGCTGTCCTCGATGCCCATGGGGTCCTGGCGCTCGGGGTCGGGGGAGTTGAAGGTGCCCTCGCCGCAGTTGGTGTTGCCGCCGTAGATGTCCATCTTGTCGAGCAGGATGACCTTGGCGCCAGCCTCAGCAGCGGAGACGGCAGCGGCCATGCCAGCGCCGCCCGTACCCACGACCACGACGTCGCACTCCTCCTCGATGGCGGGTGCAGGCTCAAGGCCGCTCTCGGCCTCCTCGAGGGCGTCAACGTCGGCACCGGCCTGCTCATAGGCGTCGGCCAGGGCAGACTTGAAGCCGAAGGAGGTGAGGGTGGCACCGGTCACGGAGTCGAGGTTGAGCGTCTGGGACTCAAGGGCGCGCTGCGTCAGGATCTCGATGGCGGCGTCGCCGATATTCTTGGACTCGTTGCAGCGGGCGACGATGGCGGTGAGCT
>USJP01000212.1 GCA_900555105.1 uncultured Coriobacteriaceae bacterium
GGGGGAGCACGCCAGGCTTGTTTTCGACCAGCACAGCCAGAGTGTGACGGTTCGTCATCAGTCTTCCACCTCCCAGTCGGGCGCCATGCCCTTGGCGTAACGAATCTCATCGTTGGACACGCCCGCGGCGACCATCGGCCAGACCATCGAGTCCTTGGACACGCGGAAGTCGATGAGGACGGGACGGTCATTGATCGACATAGCCCAGTCAATGGCCTCGTCCACCTCGTCGATGGAGCGCACCGTGCGCGCGGCCATTCCGTAGGCCTGCGCCAGCATCTCGAAGTTGGGGATCTGCTCTCCCTCGACGGGGTTGAGCGTGGTGTTCGAGTAGCGCTTGCCGAAGAACAGGGACTGCCACTGGCGCACCATGCCCAGCACCGAGTTGTTAATGAGGGCAACCTTGATTGGGATGTTGTTGATCGTACAGGTGGCTAGCTCCTGGTTGGTCATCTGGAAAGAGCCATCGCCGTCGATCGCCCACACGACCTTGTCGGGGACGCCGACCTGCGCGCCCATGGCCGCAGGGATGGAGTGGTTCACCGAGAAGAACTCAACGCTGAGCTTGCCGAGCTGCACCCTGTCGCCCGACTTGACCTCTTTGAAGTTGGGGTTCTTAATACGGTGCTCCTCAAGCCTGCCGGCAATCATGCCGAGCGTGAGCTTCGAGGAGTAGATGGGAACATTGGGGTTGAGGTCCTGCAGCAGGTACGGCAAGGCACCGATGTGGTCCTCGTGGCCATGCGTGATGATGATGCCGCGCAGCTTGTCCTCGTTCTCAAGGACATAGGTGTAATCCGGCAGGATAAGGTCCACGCCGGGATGATTGTCATCAGGGAACATGAGACCGGCATCGTCCAAAATCATGTCGTCACCGTACTCGATGACTGTCATGTTCTTGCCGATGCCGTCGAGGCCACCCAAAGGAATGACCTTCAGCGTGGGCCCCTTTGCCTGAGTGCTCTTCCGTTTTGCCATATACGAACGTTTCCTCCTGTATGTCGTCAGCTTATACAAACTGTTCCAAAACAAAACGCGGCGCTTCAGACGAGTCAGGCTCATCCTTCAGCGCCGCGCAAGCAATCAAATGTGTGACGATGCCTCTTGCGAGTGGTGTAAGAGCCATCCATCATGGTACCCCAACGGGGCGGGCCCCCTTTGTATGTGGGGGCAAAAACGCAATTTGCCTAGAGGCCCATGAGGCACTCAAGACCAACCGTGAAGGGTTCCTGCAAGCTGGCGACATTGCGAATCGCAAGCAAGACGCCGGGCATGTAGGCCTCGCGCAGCGTGGAGTCATGGCGAATGGTGAGCGTCTGGCCGGCCGCAGACAGGATGACTTCCTGAGAGGCCATGTAACCGTCGCCGCGGATGGCATGAATGCGCACGCCGTCGACCTCGGCGCCACGGGCGCCTTTGCAACCAGCAATCTCGGTCTCGCTGCCGGGACCGGCATTGCGCACGCCTCCCCTGCCCTCGGCGATCATGTGCGCGGTGGTGACCGCGGTGCCGGAAGGGGCGTCCTTCTTGCCGTCGTGGTGCATCTCGACGATTTCGACGTCGGGGAAGAACTTGCCGGCGACCTTGGCAAACTGCATCATGAGGACGGCGCCGGTTGTGAAGTTCGGGGCAAAGAAGAGCTTGCCGCCCTTGTCCGCGTACTTCAGAGCGAGAGCCTCCATGTCCTGACGGGCAACACCGGTCGTGCCCACAACGGCGTGCGCACCATGGGACAGCACGCACTCGACGTTGGCGAGCACGGCGCCAGGCTGGGTGAAGTCGACCACGACATCGGCTCCGGTGGCGTCAATGAGCGCGCCCAGATCGTCAGAGCAGGCAAAATCACCGTCGGCACAAGAAACAACCTGCCCGGCGCAATGGGGATCGAAGCAGCCGACAAGCTTGAGGTCCTCAGCTGCGGCCACAGCGTTGACGATGCAGGTGCCCATACGACCCTTGGCACCAGAAACGATAACCTTAACCATAAAGTTCCTCCTTAAGAAAAAGGGACGTCAGCCTGAAATCTGCTGACGTCCCCCAACAATAACGCTTAAGTAAAACTAGAACTTAGCCCTCATGGTGACGACGGGGCTGACGGCGCTCGCCGCCCTCGTTGCCACCCTCGGACTTGTGGTGGCCGCCATCACCGGGACGACGACGCTCACGAGGCTTGCGCTCGGAACGCTCAGAACGCTCGCCACGGTCCTCAGAGGACTTGCCGGAGCCAGCAGGAGCCTCGGGCTTGTCGATACGGTCGAGAGAGACCTTACCCTTCTCGTCGACCTCGATGACCTTGACGTGAACCTCATCGCCAACGTTAAGGACGTCCTCAACCTTCTCCACGCGACCCTGGGCCATACGGGAGATGTGCAGCAGACCGTCCTTGCCGGGCAGAAGCTCGACGAAGGCACCGAAGGGCTGGACACCCACGACGCGGCCGAAGTACTCCTCGCCCACCTCGGGCACCTTGACGATGGCCTCGATGCGAGCACGGGCCTCCTCGCCGCCGGCGTCGCAGGAGCTGATGAAGACGGTGCCATCCTCCTGGATGTCGATGGTCGCGCCGGTGTCCTCCTGGATGGAGCGGATGGTCTTGCCACCCGAGCCGATGACCTCACGAATCTTGTCGGTCGGAATGTGGATGGTGATGATGTGCGGGGCGTTCTCACGGACGCTCTCGCGAGGAGCCGCAATCTCGGCAAGCATGGCGTCGAGGATGAAGGCGCGGCCTTCCTTGGCCTGCTGGAGAGCCTTGCGCAGAATCTCGAACGTGAGGCCGGTGGCCTTGTTGTCCATCTGCATGGCGGTAATGCCCTCGGAGGTGCCCGTCACCTTGAAGTCCATGTCGCCGAGGAAGTCCTCGAGACCCTGGATGTCGGAGAGGACGACGGTCTTGCCATTCTCCTGGATGAGGCCCATGGCGATACCGGAAACCGGGCGCTTCAGGGGCACGCCGCCGTCCATGAGGGCAAGGCAGCTGCCGCAGGTCGACGCCATGGACGAGGAGCCATTGGACTCCATGACCTCGGAGACGACGCGGATGGTGTAGGGGAACTCTTCCTCGGAAGGAATGACAGGCAGAAGGGCGCGCTCAGCCAGGGCGCCGTGGCCGATCTCGCGGCGCTTGGGCGAGCCCATACGGCCGGTCTCACCGGTGCAGTACGGCGGGAAGTTGTACTGGTGGATGTAGCGCTTGCCATCGATGGGCTCGATGGTGTCGAGGCGCTGCCAGTCATTGAGCATGCCGAGCGTCAGCACAGAGAGGACTTGGGTCTGACCACGCTGGAAGAGGCCGGAGCCGTGCACAAGGGGCAGGTAGCCGGGCTTGATCATAAGCGGACGAATCTCGTCGGCACGACGGCCGTCGACGCGCTCACCGGTCTCGACGACCATGACGCGCATGGCGTGCTTCTCGAGGCTCTTGAGCTCAACGGGAATCTCGCGGTCGAACTCGGCCTGCTCCTCCTCGGTGAACTCGGCCTTGATGGCGCTCTTGAGCTCGTCGACCTTGGCCATACGGGCCTGCTTGTCGGCGTCCTTGAGGGCGGCGCTCATCTCGTCGTAGTGGGCGAAAATCTTGTCGTGCACGTAGGAGTTGGGCTCGTCGAGCGGGTACTCCTTCATGACGATGGGGCCGTTGACCTCGGCGACCTTCTCGAAGAAGATCTTCTGCTGGTCGCAGAACGCACCAAGGGCCTCCTGGCCAAACTGCATGGCGGCCAGCATGTCCTCCTCGGTAATCTCCTCGGCACCGGCCTCGAGCATGCTCACGAAGTCACGGGTGCCGCCGAGCTCGAGGTCGAGGTCGGAGTTGTCGCGCTCTTCGTAGGTGGGGTTGACGATGAACTCATGGGTGTCGCGGTCGCGGCCGATGCGCACGCAGGCAAGCGGGCCCTCGAAGGGCACGCCACCCACGGTGAGGGCAGCGGAGGCACCCATGGTGCAGATGACGTCGAAGGGGTTGATCTGGTCGCACACGAGCGAGGTGGCAACAATCTGCACCTCGTTGCGGAAACCGTCGGGGAAGCTCGGACGGATGGGGCGGTCGATCATACGAGCGGTGAGGGTCGCCTTGTCGGTGGGGCGGGTCTCACGCTTGAGATAGCCACCGGGCAGGCGGCCGAC
>USJP01000213.1 GCA_900555105.1 uncultured Coriobacteriaceae bacterium
GCCGAGGCAATGACGATGATCGCACACACGATGCCTGCAAGCTGGTACAACGTCTCCCAAAGAGAGCGACTGTCGGTCATGAACAGGCAGCGCAGAAGCGAATCGTGCGTGGAAATAGTGATGTCAGTCCCAAAGTACGACTCCACGAGCGCCCCAAGGTCACCGACGGTGGAAATCCCTTGAGTGGCGAGGTACACCGTGTGATCAACCTCCTCGCCCAAAGCACCCTGCGCCGTCACGAGGTCGGCGTCGGCATAGGTGAATGCGGGCGAAAACGCCTGAACACTCGCCGCAACGGTACCCTCATAGGTCTGCGAGGGAGCCACGACCTGGCCGGACTCAAGGACAAGCGCAGAGTCGCCGCCGCTCCAGGTGAGGGTCGCAGACCAGTCGGTGTCGTAGAAGCCCACGACCGTGTACGAGGCCTCGACGCCCGAAGGCACCAGGCCCTCCTCGCCAAAAGAGCCAAAGCTTGTACTCAAATCGAAGCGGCGTGCCCCGTCGTCGGCAAGGCAGCGCAGGGCAAGCTCGCCTGAGAAGGTGCTGCCGAGCTCGCAAGGCTGGTCGGTGAGCTCGATCGTACCCTGGTACTTCTTGTTGAGGACGATCTCGTGCGAGTTTTGCGGCAGGCGGCCGTCGCTGAGCTGGATAGTGCAGAGCTGAGTGAGGCTGTCATCGATGGCCTGGATCTGCAGCTGGGCAGAAACCGCATCGGCGGGGTCCTCTTTGCTGGAGTCGAAGGATTGCATCTGGCCCACATGGGTAAGGTCGGTGAGACCGCTTACCTGCCTGTCGGCGCGTGCTTTGTCAATCGCGTCCTCGTCAGTCGTGGTGACACTTGCCATCCACGCGCCGTCGCGGGCAAGCTCAACGTCGCGCATGTAGGCGGTGAGGCTGCTCACGCACAGAAGCACGGCCGCAAGCAGCGCACACGACAGCGCGATGCCTACGATGGTGACAATCGAACGAGCGCGGTTCTTGGCAAGGTTGCGCAGGGTGAAGGAGCGCACCACGTGAGGGCGCACGCCGCCCGCCCCGCCGGCGGCCTGTTCGGTTTTCTTTGCTTCCATTAGCGAATCGCCTCATCGCGCACGATGCGGCCGTCTTCCACGGCCACGATGCGGTCGGCGGTGAGGGCGATTGACTCGTCGTGCGTGATGACCACGAGCGTCTGACCCAGGCGCTTGTTGGCGTCGCGCAGGATTGCCATGATCTCGGCCGAGGTACGCGAGTCGAGGTTGCCGGTGGGCTCGTCGGCCAGAAGCACCGCCGGCGAGTTCATGAGAGCACGGCCGATGGCCACGCGCTGCTGCTGACCGCCCGAAAGCTGGCTGGGCAGGTGGTCTTCACGTCCCTCCAGGCCCAGCGTCTTCACAAGCTCGCGCAGGCGCCCCTCGTTGACGGGACGGCCGTCGAGCGCCACGGGCAGCGTCATGTTCTCAAGCACCGTGAGGGTGGGGATGAGGTTGAAGAACTGATAGACGATGCCCACCTCGCGGCGACGTAGTACCGCAAGCTGCTCGTCGTTGCGCGAATACACGTCGTTGCCGGCCAGGTAGACGCTGCCTGAGGTGGGACGGTCCACGCCGCCCATGAGGTGCAGCAGGGTCGACTTGCCCGAGCCCGACGAACCCACGATGGCGAGAAACTGCCCCTCGGGCACCGAGAGCGTCACGTCGTCGAGGGCGCGCGTGGCACAGTCCCCCTTGCCGTACACCTTGGTGAGGTGCTGGATGTTGAGTATGTCCATGGTTTGCCTTTCATCTTGAGGCGGAAGTACCTGACGCCTACCACAATGACAGGCTGCACTTTCACGCAAGTGACCCGCATGTGACGCATCCGTCACTTTTGAGGCCCACACCATTGGGCCCTATACCACCACGCTGGGGAAGGTGAAATCGAAGCGCGCCCCACCCTCAGGCGCATTCGAGGCACGCAGAGTGCCCCCTTGCGCCGCCATGAGCGACTGGGCGAGCGCAAGGCCTATGCCGAAGCCCTGAGCGCGAGGGCCGTCAGCCCGCTCCCCTTCCATAGCTGTAGCAGCGGTTTTGCCGCGATAGAAGCGCTCAAACACGTGAGGTAGGTCCTCAGGGGCGATACCCGGGCCCGTGTCGGTCACGCGGATGCGGCAGGCAAGGGCGTCTTGACGCACGTCGACGCGAATGGCGCCGCCAGCAGGCGTGTGCTCCATGCAGTTCTTGAGCACGTTTTCCAAGGCCTCGGCCGACCAGGCCATGTCGCCCGTGAAGCAAGGGTCACCCTCGTAATTGACCTCGCACGTCACGCCGCGCAGGTCGAGCGCTGCCGCAAGAGGCTCCATGGCCCGAGCCACCACCTGGCGTGCCTCGACGCAGGTTGCCTGCACCGTTATGCCCCCGGCGTCTGCCTTTGCAAGCTTGAGCAAGGCGCTTACAAGCCAGCCCACGCGCTCGATCATCCCCTCGAGCTCGCGCAGGGCACGCGCGCGAACGCGCTCGTCGTCGGTCTCCTGCGCCACAGCCAGGGTGAGCCCCATGGCCGTGAGCGGGGTGCGTATCTGGTGCGACACGTCGGCCAGGGCATGTGCCAGGTCGGACTTCTCCTGTCCCAGGCGCGCCGTCTTCTCGCGCAGGGCGTCTACCATCTTCGCCAGCTGGTTCTTGAGGATGGCCAGGTCGCCTTCGCGATAATCGGCCAAGTCGATGGTGCGGCCCGACCGCAGCACCTCGTCTACCTCGCAAGACAGGTGCGTCATCTCGCGGTAGCGCTTCTCGGAGACGACCGTAAAGAAGACAATGCCCGCCGCCCCCGCCACATGGCGGCGGCGCGACCAGAGGTCGCCAAGGCGGCCAGAGCGATGACGGCCGTGCAGGCGCACTCGATAAGCAGGCGTTTTACAAACGAGGGGTTGTGCAGAGACTGCATGGGCAGGACCTTTCATCTGCAGGCGTGCAGGAGCAAAGGCGCAGGCGGGGCCGAACGAGAACCGTCGGGCTGCCGAACTGTCGGGCCGTCTGGCCGCGAGCCAAGTGGACCCCGCTTACCCCTGTGCGCGATATCCCAGGCCGCGCACCGTCTGGATGAGAACGGGATTCGCGGGGTCATCTTCCACCTTGTCGCGCAGGCGCTTGATATAGACGTTGAGCGTGTTGTCGCTCACATATTCGCCTGCGTCGTCCCAAATGGCATCGCGCAGACGCTCGCGCGTGACGAGCTTGCCCGGGTTTTGGGCAAAGAGCAGCAGAAGCCGGTATTCGAGCGCCGAAAGGGCCAGGTCGCGCCCGGCCTTGCGCACTGTGGCGCAGGAGGCGTCAATCTCGACGTCGCCCAAGGTGAGGGTCGGAGGCGAGCCCGACGAGCGACGCAGCACGCTGCGGATGCGGCTCAGCAGCTCGCGGGGACGGAAAGGTTTGGACACATAGTCGTCGGCGCCCATGTCGAGGCCGGCAACGCAGCTGTACTCGTCGTCAGACGCCGTGAGGAAGATGACGGCAGGCTTGCATGGACAGCTAGGAGCCTTGGCAGCAGCGCATACCGCAAAGCCGTTGCCCTGCTCGAGGGAGATGTCAACAAGGGCAAGGTCAATCGCGCCTCCGGCCAGCTCGCCCAAGGCGTCGTCTTGCCGGGCGCACGTGCGTACCTCATGGCCGTCGGCTCGCAAAAGGGCGGCGAGGCCCTCGCTAATCGCCCTGTCGTCCTCCACCACCAAAACACGCGCCATCCACACCGCCCCCAAAGCCAGGCATACACCGCCGCACGGCATGGCAAATCCGCGCGGCATCATCTAGCCTGGCATTTTATCCGATAACGCGGGAGCCCTCCGGCCAGACACGCCCACAGTGACGCGATTGTCACGCAGGGGCGGCAGCAGATGGACGACCATGGCAATCCTTCCGCAAAAGGCACCCTCATCATAAGGGCGGCTCATCTGCGCCGAGGCCCCGGACAACCCGAAACGGGCGAACAAGCATCCCGGCGGCACATCGCGCCTGCACCTTTGCGACATTCGGGCGCGGCCGGGCCCTTATGACACCTTGGGTCGGGCGGGAAGGGCCTCGCGGTCGGGTTTGGCGAACGCCGGCGTCATGTCGTACACGGCGCGTA
>USJP01000214.1 GCA_900555105.1 uncultured Coriobacteriaceae bacterium
GGGGTAGGCTCGGCTGCAGGCTGCTCGGCGGGCGCGGCCTCTACCGTGGGCTCAGCAACAACCTCAGGCGCACTTGCAGCTTCTACCTGGGGTACAGGTCCGGCTGCAGGCGCGCCGATGACATCCTGCTCTTCGCCCTCCGGGGGACCCACTGTGGCGCTGTCCGCAGCAGGCTCGCCCCAGTCGCCCTGCGCCAGGGCCGTGGGCACCATAGACATCTGGGTCCACACCATGACCAGCGACATGAGAACAGCGAGTATCTTGCTTACGTTTTGGGACGGGTCGAATAATCTGCGTAGCGGTTTCATGCGGCCCCACCTTCCTAGGCTCGACGGCGCCGAGTCGGTCGGTCTGCAAGCCGCATTGGGAGCGCGCATTCCCCGCGGCGCACATTCGCAACATGCTCGGTACGCCCTTGTTTGCCTTTTACTCTATTCCGATGGTGTGCATGAAATAAACCCGCACTGCAAAGATGACCTGTTTTGTCGAAAAAATGACTACCCGACTTGACACTGCGCGTTTTTGCGTTGCGCGCCCGCGCCGCTAAGGCGCCCGCCCGCGCCTTTGGCAGCCAGGCGGGCCACGTCCCTAGCGCAGCATGTACTTCTCAAGCTCGGATTGGCTCTGAATCCCCAGCTTGACGTACACACTCGACAGGCGGTTCTTCACGGTGCCGCGCGACACCCCCATGTGGGCCGCAATCTGGTCGTTGCTCCAGCCGCGGCACGCAAGCATCGCAAAGGTGAACTCGGTAGTGGTGAGATTGTCGGCAACTTCCTCGCCAGTCGTTGGGTTGTGGATGCGTCGCCACCCAGCGCTGAATCGATATGTCACCTGGATAATGCGGGCAAAGTCATCGGGATAGTCGTCCTTGAGGCAGGTCTCGAGAACGCCCTGGAGCAGGCCGTGATGCTCGCCGATGAGTTCGATAAGACCGTCGGGCCGCGCGATGTCCCAACCCTGCATGAAATGGACACGAGCGCAATCGGGCGACTTTTGTCCCATCCACCCCATGGCAGCCACAAGGTGCAAGAACAGCTCAGAGATGGGATACGTGCCCCGCTTCATGGCAAGCGCCGTCTCCGCAATGCCGACGCACCTGCCGTACTCCCCCGCCAGATACGCGCGATGCGCATCCACATGAGCCGCAAACAATCGCAGGCCCTCGGGCAAATAGGGAGCGATTGCGCGAAGTTCATCCTCGCCAAAAGTCGAATCCAGGTGCAAAAGAACGTTTGCCGCCATAGCAAACACAACGTAAGTAGCACGGATAGTGGAATCCTCGCTGGCAAGGCAGTCCTGCCTCATGGATGCGAGATCGTCAAGGCAGGCCTTGGCAAAGGCAATCTGCCCGCGTGACAGATTGGCATAAGCGCAGATGAAACAAGCAGACGTCCTCAGTGCGAGGTTCGAGCTTGTCAAATACGGCTCAGACTCGCAGCACGCCCCATCGGGGTCGGCCGTGAAATACAGGGCTTCTGCTCGTGCGATGCGCCGGGCATCCTCATCGTCGATGGACTCGATCGCCCGCGAAAGGCACCCCGGCTCAAAGGGCGTACACATGAGCGGCATGGGGAATCTTACGGTGCAAGCCTGCACACGCAGCGGCTCTCCACTCGCGCGGTCATCGCCATATGCGGCGCACTCATCTGCTGCCATACCACCCCCCGTTTCTTTGCCTCAATGGTAGCAGCGTCAACGACATGCGGAATAGAAATTGGCCAAATTTTGCGCCAAATGGCACTACCCAAACGCCCCTCGCAACCTCACCATGGACCTGATGACATGAAGCTGACATTGGGGAGGCCCTATGAAACGCATCGTCAAGCACGTCGCCCTCGGACTCGTCGCCGCAATCGCAGCGGTGCTCGTCGCCTTCGGTGTGCTGTACGCCAGCAGGATTCAGACCATCTCAAGCATCGACCAGGTCACCTCCTATGATGACGGTTACAATCTCTACACCATGGACGTGGCCTACGACTATGACCTCGACGCGTTGCTTGCCCGCGATATCCGCGACAACCAGGCGTTTCTCGATGCCGTGCTCGCCGAGTCGCTGCCGCTGTTGCCCGTGCACATGACAGCGCTCAACTACGCCTGCACCGCCTTTACCGCCACGGCAGCCGATGGCGAAGTGCGCATGGGGCGCAACTATGACTTCAAGCTCGACACCTCGGCCTTGCTCGTGCGCTGCACACCCAAGGACGGTTATGCGTCCATCGGCCTGGCCGCCCTCAACAACGTGAAGGCCGACAACCCTAACGCAAGCGTTTCCAAGAAGCTCGCCTGTCTCACGGCACCCTTCATCTGCCTCGACGGCATAAACGAGAAGGGCGTCTCCATCGCCGTGCTCACGCTCGACAGCGAACCCACCTACCAGGACACCGGCAAGCAGTCCATCGCCACAACGCTCGCCATCCGCCTCGTTCTCGATCGCGCGGCCACAACTGAGGAAGCCGTCGAGCTCCTGAGCAACTACGACATGTTTGCCACATCAGGGCGCGACTACCACTTCTACATCACCGACGCCTCGGGCGACGGCCGCGTTGTAGAGTGGGACCCCGAGGCCGAAGGCCGTCCGCTCAAGGCCACGCCGATGCGCGCCATCACCAACTTCTACGCGCTCTACCCCGACCTGGTGCAGCCCAACCAGAAGAACGGCATCTATGGCCACGGCAAAGAGCGTTGGGAAGCCGTTGAGGAAGTGCTGGGTGCCCACGAGGGCGACCAGGGCGAAGACGTTGTTTGGGAAGCGCTGCGCGCCTCGGCACAGGACCCCAATCCTGAGGATGTGACGAGCAACACCCAGTGGTCGGCCATCTACGATAACACGGGGCTCACTTTGGAGGTATGCCTGCGCCGCAATTGGAACGACGTGAGTGAATTTTCGATAAATTAGGCCCATTTCCGCCCCAATTAGTTGGACGCAGGGGTCTAAAGTAGGCAGTTGGTACCTGCGAAAATGTACCCATACAACGCTCGCGCCCGTAAGGGAGGTGTCCATGAAAACCCATGATATCGCGGCCCTGTCAGCCAAGATTCTCTATTACGTCGACAACGACTCCGCGCCTTTTCTCAACGCATGTCACGACGACGTGGTGCTCGTCGGACCTTCCTATGGACACCTCATCCGCTCGAAGGCAAAACTGCTCGCCATGGCACGCGAGGGACGCGACGACCCGAAGTTTCAAGTGCACGACCTGATGGTAACCACACTGCCAACGCCGGGTCCCGATGTGTGCGAGGTCGTCATGACGTTCCTCGTGGACAGCACCTGGCCCAGCGGTAATACCAACCGCGTCAACCAGCACATTCATTTTACCTGGGTGGATTGCCAGCACACGCCGCGCATCCTTTTGTGCAATGTGGCCAATGCCATCGCCTATACCGGGCCAAGCGACGTCTATCTCCTGCGCTATGGCGCCATCTATGACGGCCAGTCGCAGGCACAGGCATCAAGCGGCCCAGCGTGGCGCATCTGCCTGCGCGGTCTCAACCGCACGGCGATGTACTTCAACTGCTCCGACATCATATATATAGAGAGCAAAGGCACCCATTCTCTGATTCACACAGAAGACGGTGCCCATGAGTCGGTTGAGACACTCTCCTCGATCGCTCAGCGCCACGGCGACCTCTTTGTTCGCTGTCATGCAAGTTACCTGGTCAACCCCGCTTTTGTGCGCGACGTGACCCGCTGCAAGGTGACCCTACAGGATGGCAGCGAGCTTCCCATTCCCGAGAAGAAGTACACCGCCGTCAAGCGCGAGCTCGCAGAGCGGATGGGATAGCAGGGCACAAATGGCGCTGTTCGACACGTGGATGGGGGCAACAGGACGCAGACAGCGCCGCTCAACGAGCGGATGGACAGGGTACCACGGGGTCCCAAGGGCGGTGCTCGACGACCAAACGAGCAGGTGGGGCATGGGCGGCACCGCACACCAGTACGTATGAGCAACTCAATCGCGCTGCATGAACGAATGAGTGCCGACACATAGCCGCGTTTCTCCGTTTGACTCTCCGGCGACTCACCCCAGATAAAAGAAGCCGCCGACCCAGACTTCACCC
>USJP01000215.1 GCA_900555105.1 uncultured Coriobacteriaceae bacterium
GAAGGTGCCAAGGTGTGCCTGCTCGAGAAGGGCGCAGGCGCTACGTTCAACGGTGGTGATGTGGGCGCCTTCGAGAGCCAGTTCACCGATCGCTTCAACTACAGCCACGACGCCGAGGGCATCGTCCACGAACTCATGAAGGGCTCCACCTCCAAGGCCAACCAGGACCTCTACATGACTTGGCTGCGTCACTCCGGCGCCACCTTCGACTGGGTGTGCGACGCCCTGGACGACCTGTACATCCTCGAGGCCACGGCCACCCCGACCCCCAACGGTGCCGGCGCATGGATTCAGCCCGAACGTTTCCCCCTGCCCAACCCCTATGAGCCCCGCGAGGCCTACTATGGCACCTGGCAGACCACCTACCGCCTGGGTGGTGCTCAAAGCTTCACCTACTGCGGTGAGGCCCTTGTGAAGGCCGCCGAGGACACCGGCAACTGCACCACGTACTACCAGACCGCCGGCTACCAGCTCGTCCGTGGCGATGACCAGAAGTCCGGCCGCGTCACCGCCCTTATCGCTAAGACCTATGAGGGCGAGTATCTCAAGTTCAACGCCGCCAAGGGCGTCATCCTGTGCACGGGCGACTACACGGGCGATAACGAGATGTTCCAGTACTACATGCCCTGGTACTACTACCTGCCCGTGATGTATTCCGCCACCGATCCCGACGGAAACGCCGCCAACACCGGCGACGGTGATAAGATGGCCCTGTGGGTTGGCGCCCGCATGGAGCCCGGCCCCCACGCTGGCATGGCCCACACCATGGGCGGCCCGCTTGGCTGCGCGCCTATGCTCATGCTCAACCTTGACGGCGAGCGCTTCATGAACGAGGACATCCCTGGTCAGGAGATTCAGGACCAGATGATGCGCAACAACCAGGACCACTGCTGGCAGATCTTCGACTCCAAGTGGAACGAAGAGGTCGGCTTCATGGGCGCCGGTCACGGCCAGGTCATCTACGAGCTCAAGGACGGCGACAACCAGCGCCTTTCCTCCAATGACGGCTTTGGCTCGCAGGCCCAGATCGACGAGGCCGTGAAGGCCGGTACCACGGTCACGGCCGACACGCTCGAGGAGCTTATCGCACAGACCGACATCGTCGACGCCGACGCCGCCCTGGCTGCCATCGCTCGCTACAACGAGCTGGCCGCAGCCGGCGAGGACACGGACTACTACAAGGCCGCCAATTGCCTGTATGCCCTGGAGAACCCGCCTTACTATGCCTGCAAGTTCAACAACGCCGGCCCTCTCCTCGTTTCTTCTTCGGGTATCATGACCGACAAGTACGGCCGCGTCGTCGATGACAACGAGCAGGTCATCGAAGGTCTCTATGCCGCTGGTAACAACCAGGGCGGCCGCTTCTCCTCTGGCTACCCCACCACCGTCCCGGGCATCTCGCGCTCCTTCGCCCTGGTATATGGCCGTATCGAGGGCATGATTGCCGCCCATGACGGTGATGTTTCCATCATCGACAACACCGTCGTGGAGACCTACGAGATGAAGAATCAGCCCACCGAATGGACCGCTGAGGATGCCGCCAACCAGCCCGTAGAAGAATCTCCCATGGGCATGCCCGGCGAGGAGGCCCCTGCGACCGATGTCTCGGCCATCGCTGACGGCATCTACGAGGGTTCTGCCAAGGGCATCGGCGGAGACGTGCCTGTCA
Organism: uncultured Coriobacteriaceae bacterium; assembly: GCA_900555105.1. Lineage (GTDB taxonomy): Bacteria > Actinomycetota > Coriobacteriia > Coriobacteriales > UMGS124 > UMGS124. The sequence continues at coordinate 1,670 of USJP01000215.1, forward strand.
CGGTGACCGTCGAGGGCGGCAAGATCACTGCCGTCGAGGTCGGCGAGAACTCCGAGACCCAGGGCATCGGCTCCAAGGCTATCGAGCAGCTGCCCGCCGCCATCGTCGAGGCTAACGGCACCGATGGCGTGGCCGCCGTCTCCGGCGCAACCGTCACCTCCAAGGCCATCTTCGAGGCAGTGAACGCGGCCCTGGCCAGCGCCTAAGCTCTTCTTTCGCGCCATTTGGCATTCGTTCTTTGATTACACGACGGCCCCGCATGTGCAAAACCACATGTGGGGCCGTTTTCGTATGGAATGCGTCTTGCAAACCCGCCCTCGTGGGGCATAACCCGATCGAGGACCAGCTAGACTCTCCAGCGGTTGAGCATGGCGGCCAGCTCTTGGGAGCGCGGCATCGCAAGGCCACAGGCAGGCGTTCCGTGTTCATCGAGCGCCTCCCAGCCACCTCGGCGCCATTCCTCATACATGGTCTCCACGACTTCCCCCATGCTTCGGTGGCCATCGAGCAGCCCGCATGTCAGAGCCACGCGTGCCATCTGAGCAAGCGCTGCGGCCTGCTCGGCATCTACAATCTGCTCCACCAGCCGCAGATCGGCGCCACCCTCGCCCACGCTTACCTCATCACGGCTCGCCCGAACCTTGGGACGGCGCTCCTTGCCAGAACCTCCGCCTTTGCGACTAGAACGCCCCGTTGCTCCGCTTGCCGCATCAATTGCTCCATCTTCAACCACCTCATCTTGCGCGGAGATGCGCCGAGTCGTCGGCAGGTTCAGATGCACATGGCGTTTACCGCTTACCGGCAAGGCAAACCCCGAGGCGCATGCAACCGGGGCGGCTCTTCTGCCGTGGCAAACTTCACGCGCCCTCGCGGTGATGTCATGCGCCTCGTAGCGTTCCATCTGCAGCACCGTGTCGGCAACCCCAAAGAACGCACCCGAACTGCCAGCAACGATGACGCTTGAGATGCCCGCCTTCTCCCAAAGGTCGCGCACGCGCGCCACGAAAGGCGTGATGGGCTCATGCTCGGGACTCACCACGGCAGCCATGAGGGCGTCGCGCACCATGAAGTTGGTGGCGGAGGTGTCCTCGTCGATAAGCAACGTGCGACATCCTGCCTCAATCGCCTCGATGGCGCTGGCCGCCTGGGAGGTGGAGCCGCTTGCGTCGAGCGTGCTGAAGCAGGTCGTGTCGCAACCGTTGGGCAGGTTGTCAATGAACAGGGAGATGTCCACCTCGTGGACTGCACGGCGGTCCTCGGCACGCAGCTTCACAGCCGTGGCATCGCACGCCACATACTCGCGCCCGTCACCTGCCACATGGTCGTACACCCCTTCTTGCAGGGCCTGTAGCAGCGTCGACTTGCCATGGTATCCGCCGCCCACGATAAGCGTCACGCCGCGTCGGATGCCCATGCCTCGCGTGGGACCATGATGCGGAAGGTCAAGCACGACCTCCTGCTCGCACGGGGCCTCGAACGGCAGGGCGTCGCGCATGGGCCTTGAGGAAGACCCGCTCTCGCGTGGCAGGATGCTGCCGTCCGCGACAAAAGCCACCAGACCCAGACGCTCGAGCTCGCCGCGCATGAAATGTTGGTCGTCTGCAAGGTCGCACGCGGCTTGAGCGAGCTTGAGCCCGCCTGCGTCACACACGAGCGCCTCATCGACCATGCGCGGAACAAAGTCGAACAGAATGCGCTTGAGAGCGGAGGCGTCCACCGACCTGCCGTGAGCGGGGAACCCGACCTTGAAACAGAGCTCGAACCCTTCCTCCCCCAGCATACAGGCACTGCGTTCCAATACCTCGGGTCCGGGGCGGCTCGTGTACAGCGCGCCGCTCTTGCCCGACCCCGACACCTTGAACGAGTACCGCGCCGCCGCGCGACCAAAGCGCCTGACGAGGAAATCGGAGAACGCCCGAGCGCGCCAGGGAGTGTCGTACAGACCAGCGGGCCAGCCGGCACTGTCGTGGGTGAGGTACACCGACACGTCGGAAGGTGCCGCAAACGGGTCGCCCTGGACATGGTTGACGCACAGCTCATAGGCCTCAAAGCGATAACGCCCTCGAAGCCCCTTGTAGGCCGGATAACCCCTGCGGTCGATATCTTCAAGCTGATAGCGCAGGTCACGCGCGTCCTTCACGTTGAAACCCTCCCTTGTCGCACCCAAGGTGCAAGAAAAACGAAACCGCCCCGCCGAGGCCTCGCTCAGCAGGGCGGCAGCACCGACGCGCGGCGGCACGCCGCATGTACGGCAACGCCAGTTAAAGACGGGCTACCTCGCCAGCTTGCCGGCCTTCCAAGCTTCGGTATCCTCCACGCGAATCACCGAGCACACTTCCTGTACGCCCTCGACCTCGCGCACCTTGGCAAGCGCCGCCTGAACGGCGCGCTCTTGC
>USJP01000216.1 GCA_900555105.1 uncultured Coriobacteriaceae bacterium
CCGCCGATGTTTGTGCGAGAGGTTTGGAATTCAGGAGCCTACTTCTTGATGGTTTCCTTGGCGGGCTCGGGCAGGTCGCTGCCGCAGTGGCAGCACTTGGTGGCGTCGACCTTCACCTCGTCGAGGCAGTAGGGGCACACAAGCGGGACCTTCTTGGGCGCTTCCTCCTTTTTGCCGCCCACGAGCTTCTCGCCAGCAGCCTGGGCCTTGTTGATGGCCTTGACCAGGGCGAACACGACAAGGGCGACGATGAGGAAGTTGATGATGGCGCTGATGAAGGCGCCAAAGTCAACCGTGGCGCCGTTGAACGTGATGGCCATGCCCTTGACTTCGGGGCTGCCGCCGATCATGGAGATGAGCGGGTTGATGATGTTGTCGGTGAGCGAGGTCACGATGGCCGTGAAAGCGCCGCCGATGATGACCGCGACAGCGAGGTCCATCACGTTGCCCTTGTTGATGAAGTCCTTGAATTCCTTGATGAACTTCTTCATTGCCCGTCTCCTTTAGTCTGTGAAGCCCTTTGGTTTCGAGCGGAATTCTATACGCTATTGAGCTGTTTGTTGCGCTAAAACGACTATTTTATGCGTTGAATTGCGCTTCGACTTCCTCAACGATGCGTGCCGTAATGCGTGCCTGCGAGGTGTCGCCGGTGGCATCGGCATACTCGTGGGCACAGATGTTGCGACGGAAGATTTCCTCGCGAGCTGCTTGGCGAACGGCCGCGTCATCGGTAATGGCGAAGCCGGCCATGTTGACGCCCATGTCGGTAGGCGACTGATAGGGGCTCTCGCCGTAGAGGCCCTCCATGAGCGCCTTGAGAACGGGGAATGCCTCGACGTCGCGGTTATAGTTCACGGCCTCTTTGCCATACGCCTGCATATGGAAGGGATCGATGATGTTGAGGTCCTCGAGGTCGGCGGTTGCTGCCTCATAGGCAAGGTTCACGGGGTGCTTGAGGGGCAGGTTCCATACGGGGAACGTTTCCCACTTGGCGTAGCCAGCACGCACACCGCGCTTGCTCTCGCCGTAAATCTGCGACAGGCAGGTGGCAAGCTTACCCGAACCGGGGCCAGGAGCCGTGACAACTACCAGGGGTTTAGTAGTCTCTACGAACTCATTCTTGCCAAAACCCTCATCGCTCACTGCAAGGTTGACATCCATGGGGTACCCAGCGATGGGGTAGTGCAGGTAGCTCTTGACACCGAGCTTATCGAGTTGTTTGCGCAAAGAGTCAACCTCAGGTTCACCTTGATAGCGCGTGATAACGACGCCGGCGACGGGAATCGAGATCTTCGTGAACTCGCCGAGAAGGCGAAGCACGTCCTCCCTATAGGTGCAGCCAATGTCAGCGCGAATCTTGCCCGAGGCGACGTCGCAGGCGGCCACGGCGATAATGACCTCGCAGTTGTGCGAGATGGACTGAAGGGTGCGGATTTTCACGTCGGGCTGAAAGCCAGGGAGCACGCGGCTGGCATGGTAGTCGTCGAACAACTTGCCGCCGAACTCCAGGTAGAGCTTGCCGCTGAACATCCCGATGCGCTCTTGGATGTGTTCAGATTGGAGCTTGACGAAGGCGTCGTTGTCGAACCCAATGGCCATGCGTACTACCTCACCTTTCCCGATGTTGGCTCAAAGCCGTTTTTGCACCGGGGGTTTATTTTACATGCCGTTGACACGTCTCAAACAACCTGCAGATATAAACCGCATCCGCTGCACGTATGGGCAGATACCATGGATATGGCGGCAAAAGAGCAGCGAAAGAGGGTCTTGCCTGGGTGTGGAAGCCGCGGGCAAGGCCCTCTTGTGAAGCCAATGGATGCGTGTCGGGCGCTGTTATCCCAGCACGTTTTCGAACGCGAGCCATGAAGGCTGCTCGGCGCACACAACGCGGGCGCTCACGTAGGCGCGCGGCAGGCTCACGAAGCGCGTGCCCTGCCAAATGCCCGAAGGCTGTCGCTGTACAACAAGCGCGACGTCGGCCTGACGGTCGTTGACCAGGCAGAGGGGCAGCAAGAGCTTCATGGCATCGGCTGCAGGGTCGAACACGGGCACTGCCAGGCGATAGTTGCGCCTGCATGCGGCGATTGCCGCGTCGACGGCATCGTCAAGGGCGCGGGTGAGCCTGCGATAGACTGCCGGCGTGCCCGTGATGAAGCGGGCCAAGCGAACCTGGGCTTCGGTGCGCTGGGCGACGGGCAGGGACGTGTCGCCCATGCGATCGAGCATGCCGCAGGGGCCTTCCATGTCGGCGAGGGCGTCGCGCAGGAAACCACGAGGCAGACGTCCCAGGCAGTCGTCGAGGAGCGTGTGGAAGTCGAGGGCGACGCGGGCATCGGGCTGAGGCACCACATCGTCGAGCGAGGTCAGATAGGTTGCTGCCTGAGGGATGCACTCAAGCTCGGAGGTGATGCGCCTGCCCAAATCACCCGAGCCGGCCAGCGCAAATCCGGCGAAGCGCCAGGGAGTGTTCACGCGGCAGGGCTCGAAGCAGGCGAACACGTCATCGCCTGAGGGCGTGGCAAGTCCCGTGTTGAACGCGGCGAAATCACCTGCGGAAGAAGTTTCGAGCTTGCCCTGTGCGCGCACGCGGTGGAACGTGACGACAAGATACTCGCGCAGGATGCCGTAGCGTGTGGCACCGGCAGCACTGGGGGTGACTTCTGTGCCGGGATAACTCCAGCGCTCGGGCGCGACCATGCGGGCAAGGTCGCCCAGCACGGCGTCCCACGAGCTGATGGTGGCAAACGTGGCGAACTCGCGGATGGGATCGACCGCCTGCGAGCCCGCGGGCGACGGTGTGCCGAGGTCAGACCATGCGCCCTGGTCAGCCACGGAAAGGCCCTCGAGAGAGGCAGTCTCGTGCATGTCGCCCGTACCGTCGTCACCGTCGACAAGTGCTACGGCCCAACGCATGTTGAGCCCTGGCTTGCCGGTGCGCTTGAGGGTGAGTTCGACGGGCTGGCTCCCGTCTTCGCGCAGGTAGCGCAGGGGGAATACGGCCCTGCTGCGCGACCCACACACGGTGCCCATGGCGCGGGCGGCGCTCCAGTCCTCGTCGAGCACTGCCATGAGGTCAACCTGTATGGGTAGGATGCGCGAAAGCGTGCTCAGGATGGCCGTGGGGCAGAAGACGTCGCGCGAGATGGACTGTGGGTAGTCGGCGAGGACTTCCGGGGTCGGAACCTGGCGGTCCGGATTGGGTGAGAAGGTCGCGGTTGCATGCGTGGCAGGGGAGTGACCTGCGAAGGCAGGCTGGCGTGCGGCCTGAGGAACCGAGATGCTTGCAGCGGGAGTCTGCTGCGGCATGCAGGACTGAGCGACAGATGTGGATATCGGTGCGGGCTGCTGGGTCATTTGGGTGGGCGCGGCCTGAGTGGTTGCCGAGGCAGAAAGAGCTGCCTGGGCGAACGCGGCCTGAGTGTCTGCCGAATCGGAAAGAGCCGCCTGGGCGGTCGAGGCCTGATTGGATGCCGAATCGGGAGAAGCAGCCTGGAGAGAGGATGTCTGAGCAGGTGCGATATAAGCGCGCGGGGCCTCGGTGCCAGCGACTGCAGCGACCCCATTGCTCGGTGCGTCCTTAATCGAGAACACATCCGGATTGGCGACGGTCTCCTGGATTGTGGAAGCCTGAGCGGCCAGGGCCTCGGCGGGTGCGTAGCTGGCCGCCTCTTCATAGGTGGGCATGAGCCACTCGTCGTCGGCCGGCATGGTTGCGACGGTTGGTGCGGGAGAGGGTGCGGCCTCGACTGCGGCGGCATGTGTGCGCCTACGGGTGACGCCGCGCTTGGCGCCCGAAGCGAGGACGTCCTCGCACATACGCTGGGTATGGGAGCTGGGGGAGGAGGGCATCTCTGCCGGCTTCTGCGTTTTCGCGGCCGCCACCTTGCCCTTCTTGCCTGCGCCCTTCTTGTCGGCTTCCGTCTTTTTGTGCGAGCCAGGCTTGGCTGCGGCCGTCTTGCTTGCGGCGGCAAAGGGCAGCTCGCCAACGGGGTCGTAGGTGACGCGCAAACCGGTCTTGAGCTCGGCGATGGGAGTTGTCACACGGGCACGCTGCTCGTCGAGG
>USJP01000217.1 GCA_900555105.1 uncultured Coriobacteriaceae bacterium
GTCATCTCAAGTGCCATTGAAATCTCCTTCGCATCTCATACGATACCTGCGCCGGTTCCCCCTTGGACCCGACGACTGATTGCATAGTACGAAGGGGATGTGAAGCCAGCCCGGCATCACGGGCTTGAGGATTTGAAAACCTTCCATCCCAAGAAACACGGACTTTAAAAATCGAAAGCAACTGTTTCCGCTGGTCCCACAGAGGCCAAGAAAGGCGCAGGACAGGCCCGCAGCGACACGGGCGTCACATCTCTTCGTCCACTTCTCCCCTATGCGCCAGCTCGAACTTCGCCGTCCATACGAGGTAGAATGCGCACATAAGGCCAGCACGGCGCCGCCCGGCATCAAGGGGGATGCACAAGCATGGACACCAAGGCGTTCTCGTACTTCGCAGCGCTTCAACACCAGCACAGCCTGGCGCGGGCCGCGAAAGACCTCGGGATCACTCCCCAGGGCTTGGGCGGTGCAATGCGCAGGCTCGAACAGGAACTCGGCGTGCATCTGTGGAGCGGGGCGCCGGGCACCTCTCCCCTCACCGAGCACGGCAAGCTCTTCCTCACCTATGCCGAGGGGTTCGAGCGCGACCTCGGCGAGCTGCGCCGGGGCCTCGACGCCATCACCGCACACGCGAGCAACGTCATTCGCCTGGGCTGCTCGGTGGGCCTTCTGGGGTACCTGGGGGAAGACGTCATCGAGACCTTCAACCGCAACTCGGCAAACTGCCAGGTAGTGGCCTGCGAGGAGCTGCCCGACGTGGAATGCGCCCGTCATCTGGCCGAGGGCGACTATAACTTTGCCCTGCTCGTAAACCCGGTGTCCGAAGCATTCGAGGCAACGCCGCTCGTGGACGACTACCAGTTCTTCTGGGTCAACCGCACCGACCCTCTCGCACGTCGCGACGACATCGCCCTTTCCGACCTGAAAGGGCGCACGGTCCTCATGATGGGCGACGACTATCAAAACACCGGCCTGCTCATCCAAATGCTCGCGCAGCGTCACATCGACTGCGACATCCGCTTCACCGGCGAGATGATCCGCGTCTACGAGTACGCCCGCGCCGGCAAGGCCCTCGGCCTCACCTGCCGCAACCACATCGAGGCGACCGCGGAATCGGAAAAGACCGTGGGCGTCCCCGTGAAGGAGCTGCCGTGGGGTTTCTCCATTTGCTGGCGCCGCGACACCGTGCCCACCGAAGCCCAGCAGTAGTTTCTCAGCTATATGCGCTCCCTGCGAAGGTCGTATAGGTAGAGGAGGGGGCGGGGCGAGGGTTTCATCATTCGCTCGTCATTTGAGGCAGGGGCTGAAGGGCATGGAAATTCGCCAACTCGAATATTTTGTCGCCGTCGCGGAGATGGGCGGATTCACTCGCGCGGCTGAGGTGTGTCACGTCATCCAGACAACGGTCAGCCACGCGGTTGCGACGCTCGAGCGCAAGCTGAACATGCGCCTGCTCGACCGAACCGGCCGCACAGCCATGCGACAGCGGGGCCCGTTTTATGGCGAACTGGAATACGCGCCTGACCGCCAGGGCAAGCGACCTGCCCCAGTGGCCGTGGCAACCCTTTTGTCATTCCTTTCCGAGCATCCCCTCGGCCACCCAGGTTCCCGCCGGCACCTTCGCTACTTCCCCAGCAGTCGAATCGGAATCGCGTAGATGCCGTCCTCCACCATGCGGGCGTACTCGCCGTTGCCGGTGATGACGGCCATGAACTCTGGAGTGCGCGTGTGGGAGCGGGGGTTCGAGCACAGCTTGTCACGCATGCGCCGCAGACTCGCCACGCCGTCGGGCACCTTGTCCTCGCTCACCTTGAACTCAAAGGCGGCCCAGCGGCCGTCGGCGAGTTGGACAACGGCGTCGGCTTCGAGGCCCGCGTCGTCGCGGTAGTAGCGCACAGGGACGTCATCGAGCAGATCGAGGGCCCGGGCGTAGACCGAAAGATCACGGAGGGCAAGGTTCTCGAAGACGAGGCCGAAGGTCTGCCAATCATCGAGCAAGGCTGCGGGTGACATGCCGAGCAGGGCGCATGCCAGACTCGGGTCGGCCAGGTAGCGTTTGGGCTTGACGGTGAATCGCTTCTTGTCGCGCGCCGGCGGCGCCCACCCGGGAACCTCCTCGACAATGTAGAGTCCCCTGAGAGCAGCGATGTAGGCGCGGACCTTCTCCTCGTCGATGACGGCGGTGGGATCCTCCTCGGCACCGAACATGTCGGAGATAATCGTCTTGTAGGTGGTTGACTGCCCCAGATTGCGAGCCAAGGAAGACGCCAAGCGACGCGCGAGGTCAGGCTCCAGCCCAAGGGCCGGCACACTCACCCCGAATGTCGTGGTGAGGTAATCGCGGGCAATGAGCTGGGCGGATTCGACGTCGAGGTCGAGCGCCTCGGGCCATCCGCCCCTGCAGGCCACCTCCACCAGACCCATGGTGTCCTTCGCGCAGACCGCCGGTGTGAACCTGCCTTCGAAAAGACCGGCCAAACTTACCGCGCCCGTAGACTCGCCCGACTCAGACAGACTCATGGGATGCATACGAATGCGGCCGATGCGACCCGCCCCGCTGTGTGCCGGTCCCTCTTCTCCCCTTCTCATCGCAGGGGTGGACGAGCCCGTCAGGATGAATGCACCACGCACGCCGCGCGCCCGGTCTACCTCATGCCTTGCAGCGTCCCAAATCTGAGGGACGCGCTGCCACTCGTCCACAACGTGGGGACGCGCGCCCAGGAGCATCATCGATGGGTCTGCCCTTGCCAAGCCAAGGCTCTCGTCAACATAGGACACCGAGGCCCCGTGCTCGAGTGCCGTCCACGTCTTGCCGCACCACTTGGTGCCTGCGATTTCGACCGCACCGAACACTTTGAGGTACCGCTCGACCTGCTCGTCGACCACGCGCGGCATGTATCCTGCAGGCTTCTCGAATTCATCGGCCATCCTGTGCTCCCTCCCTCGTTTTGTGAGAGAGTCTACTGCATTCGGATTTTCCTGTCATTTAAATTCGGATTTTCCTGAATATTAAGTTCGGATTTTCCTGAGCACTCGTCCATCAAAGGCTTGGAGCCCGATAAGAGAACCGGTATCCTTTAAACACGGGGTCAGCTCAAGAGTCCCCAGCGATATTGGCCGTTCCTTTCAGAATGCCTGCGAGGTGGCAAGCAATATATGCCGACATCCCCCGCCAAGAGGATTCGAGGGGAACACGAATTGATGAGGCGCTTTCATATGCGGCGATGTAAGCCTGCGCCAGATGCGTGACCACCCTCCCAGCACACGCCAAGCGATGTAAGCGCGAATTGCATTGATCTGTCAACACCGCCAATATGTCTAAGCAGACATTGATACCGGTTTTGCCGAGACGGCTCTCAGATCTATGTTTACGGTAGGGGCAACACGTACAGCGGCTCGTCGAGCTGGAGTCGTTCGGGTGCACTTGAGGGGTAGGTCTTATCGCACAACATGTGCATGCCCGCCATCGCCTTCGGCGGCGAGCTGCAGATGTGGGCCCACCTCTCCGGCAAGACCGCCGGCGAGAAGATTGGGGAGTACCTCGAGACACTGTAGGCCAGGTGCCCCACCGCGTGCACTTCACCGATGGGCCCCGCTGCCAGACAAATAGCAGCGGGGCCCATTTCGTGAGAATACCTGGGCGCACGCCCGAAAGAACGGGATAAGCATGCCGCCCTGCGATGTCACCACTTGCGTTTTGGTTGGTCCGAAACGCAGGCCGGCCTACTTGCTCCCATTCAGGCAATCATGAAAAATACTGGGGCTAACTCGGGCCATACGGGTGCGACCCTCCAAGCCAATTCGATCGATTTTCACGCCCAATTGTTCAGCCTCAGAACAGGGAATCTTGACAAACGAGGTAAAGACAACGGATCCCGCCGCCTTGCCCAGCGCGCAGCATAGCTTACGTGCGCAATCGGCGCGAGCTTTCCCAACGTCCCCCGGGGGCGTGATCGTTTGGTCAAAAAAGCCATGTTGAGGAAAGAATCCGTTTACTCACAACCAGCCTGTTTTTCCATACCTCAATACCGACAAATAAGCCGCGTTGAGGATGCACCCCCA
>USJP01000218.1 GCA_900555105.1 uncultured Coriobacteriaceae bacterium
AAAATCGCCTGGGCCTGGTCGTACTCGGCCTCCTGGGCGTCTTGCAGGCTTTGGGTTGAGGCGGTAGCTGCATCGACGAGCGCAGCCGCGCGGCTCATCGCCCAGACGTCGTCGCGGCTCGCAAGGCCTGCAAGCGTCTTGAGCGCCATGTCGCGCACGGCCCATTTTGTCTCGTCGCCCAAGTATTGCGTCGCTTGCTGCGTGTCGGCGCAAAAGGCCAGGGCGGCCCGGCAGCGTTGCTCGGTCTGGCCTGTTGAGGCGCAAAGGTCCGCCACCGTTTGCTCCTGGCTTCTGGCGGGGAAGCGTATGGTTTGGCAACGCGAGACGATGGTGGGCAGCACAGCATCGGCGGAAGTCGCCAGTAGGATGAAGACCGTGTCTGCCGGCGGTTCCTCTAAGCTCTTGAGCAGGGCATTTGCTGAAGATGAGGTAAGAAGCTGCGCCTCGGCCATCATATAGACCTTAAACGGCGAGCAAATAGGGGACAGCTGCACGTCGTCAAGCATCTCGCGAATCTGTCCCACCAGGTATCCTGTGGCGCTTTGGGGCTCGAGCCGGTGGATGTCCGGATGGGGGCGACCGAGGTCGGAGGGGCCGATTTGGTCGAGTCGCGATACAGCGGCGTTTGCCAAAAGCATGGCAGCGTCAGTTTTTGCCGAGTTCGCGGGACCCACAAGAAGGTAGGCGTGGCCTATTTCTTTTTGGTCGCAGAGCTGGCTGATCAGGTTGCCTGCGTTGCCCCAGGGGGCTGCGATCTGTGCGGCCTTCATCGAGGTTCCTCGGCGTCTGAAGGGAGCTCAACGGGTAGGTTGAGCAGGCCGCTTAAGGCATCGCGAATGCGCCCCCATACCTGTTGCACGCTTCCAGAGGCATCCACGATGCGCACGCGCTGCGCTTCGTCGCTTGCGAGCTGCAGGAACCCTTGGCGCACACGCTTATGGAAGTCGTCGGGCTCGCGCTCCATGCGGTCGGCCCCTTGTGCGCAGGCACGGGTGTGGGCACGTGCGAGGTCCATGTCGAGCACGAGTGTGCGGTCGGGTTCGAGCTCCCCGCAGGCAAGCACGTTTGCCTTGTGGACGAGATCGGTGCCCAGGCGACGGCCATGCCCCTGGTAGGCGACGGTCGAATCGTAAAACCTGTCACACAAGACCACGCATCCCCGCTCAAGTGCGGGTTGGATGACGCTTTCGACGAGTTGGGCGCGCGCTGCCTCAAAAAGCAGCAGCTCAGCCATGGGGGAGATGTCGAGGTCCTGCTTGTCGAGGAGAAGCTCGCGCACTGCCTCGCCCAGGCGCGTCGCCCCGGGTTCGCGCAAACGCAGCGTTTCGCGACCCTGTGCGTGCAGGGCGTTTTCGACGAGACCGATCTGCGTCGTCTTGCCCACTCCGTCAAGCCCCTCAAAACTTATGAGGACGCCGGGGCTGTTGGGGCGCTCGTTGGTGGATGCGACGCTGGGCATGTGGACTCTTCCTTGTGTCGACGACAGTCTCGTGTACAGAATTGAAGTAGTATAGCTAATCGTTGTGTGTGCTGCGTGACTGCCTGTTATACGTGCATGACATGCCTTGATATTGGGGGTCGTGTTGGACCGAAGCCTGTTTTTCGAGATTCATCGGCAGTTCAACATAGAGCGTCGCGCGCTGGATCCACAGCGGCGTATCGTTTTTGACGATTTCTCGGCTCTTGCGCTCCTTAAGATTTCAGCGCCCCTGTCGGTGGGCGCGATTGCCAAGGAACAACTTATTTGGCCATCTACCATGTCTCGCCGCGTCTCACGTCTTGTCGAGATCGGCCTTGTGTCACTGGAGCAGTCCCACCTCGATCGCCGTGTGAACCTCGGCGCGGTCACTCTGTACGGCAATGAGCTCACCGTCGAGCTTTGCCAGGCTTTTCTCGACAACCTTATTCCCGGCTCCTCGCTTGACCGTCTGGGACTTGAGCTTGCCGACGTCGTTTCCATCGTCGCTCGTATGGGGCGTGTCCCCATGTCTGCCAGCGGCCTCATTGCATTTTGCTATGGCATGCGCGCATGTCCGAGCATGCGGGTCGCAGACATCGTGAATCTCACAGGACTGCAGCAGGCAACGGTCTCGATGACGCTGAGAAGCATGGAGGAACAGGCGATGATGGAGCCGATATTGTTTGGCGGTGCCCGCGGCGACCGCCCTCACTGCAAAGGTGGCCTTCGCTATATCACGCAGTGTGGGCAGGCATATGCCGATGAGTTGCTGCGTATGACAGACGCCCTTTGAGGGCGTCGCATGACGTTTCCGTTTCCTCGAATATTATATTGCGCGGCTAGGGTGCGACAGGTTTTTCTGGTGCTATAGTATGCACGTATCCCTTTCCCTCATATCGGCACTGTGGTTGGCTATGCGCCCCTTTGCCAGGCCGAACCCATGTCATGTTGGGGGAGACAAATTGCAATGCAATGAAAAGGAGCACTCGTGAAGTTCTTCCTCGATACCGCGGATCTCGACGAGATTCGTGAGGCGGCGTCCTGGGGCGTCGTTGCTGGCGTCACCACCAACCCCTCCCTGTACGCAAAAATTGGTGGCAAGCTCGCCGATTTCGAAAACCACATCGCTCGCATCTGCGAGATCGTCGACGGTCCCGTCTCCGCTGAGACCACCGCTATGACGCGCGACCAGATTGTCGCAGACGGCCGTCGTCTGGCCGCCATCGCCCCCAACGTGGTCGTGAAGATTCCCGTCATGGCCGAGGGCCTGGCCGCCACCAAGCAGCTGGCCAGCGAGGGCATCGCGGTCAACATGACGCTCGTTTTCAGCGCCCCCCAGGCCATCATGGCCGCCCGCGCCGGCGCTCGTTACATCTCCCCGTTTGTCGGCCGTTTCGACGATATCGCTGAGGATGGCCTCAACCAGCTCAACGACATCGTTTCCTGCGTCAACAACTACGATTTCGGCCATGAGGTCGAGATCATTGCCGCTTCCGTGCGTTCTCCCCATCATGTTACGCAGGCCGCCCTTATGGGTGCCGACATCGCCACGGTGCCTTTCGGTGCGCTGAAGAAGTGCATTGAGCACCCCCTGACCGACCGCGGCCTTGAGCGTTTCCTGGCTGACTGGAAGAAAGTTGAGCAGGCATGATCGAGGACCCCTCGACGGGTGCAGAGCAGCGTTCGCCTGAAGTGACGAGCGCTCCGGCTCCCGAGAGCAAGCCTGCACCTGATGCTGCGCCCGCGCAACAGTCCGAAGGTGCCAAGCTTGCGACCGAGGTTCGAGCTGCGAAGGAGCTTGAAGGAGTTCAGGCGGGGAAGGCTGTCGCCGACCCCGCTCCTCTTGGTTCTGCAGCAGGTCAAGACGCCCCTTCTTCTGAGGGGAAAGAGGCCAAGCCTGCTTCTGGCCCGCGCCGTCGAACCTCCAAGGCAAAAGCCTCCGAAAAGAAGGGGCCGGCTAACAAGCAGGATGCTCCTGCAAAGAAGAAGCAGGCAGGCCAGAGGGCGGTTTCCGCAAAAGCCAAGCCTGCCGGTCAGCAGGATGGCCCCGTGGCAGAAAAGCCTGTCGAGCAGGTTGAGCCCGCCGTAAAGAAGGACCCGGTCGAGCAGAAAGAGGCCCCCGTAAAGGTTGGGCCTGCCGATCAGAAGAATGCGCCCGTGGCAGAGAAGCCCGTCGAGCAGGCTGAGCCTTCTGCAAAGAAGGAGCCTGCGGCGCGTGTCGAGGCTCCGAAAAAGCAGGAGTCTGCCGAGCAGGAGGAAGGCGCTGCGACGGCCCGTCCCGCTGCGCCTGATCAGGCCCCTTCCGATTCTGCTCCCGTGAGTCAGGATGTCGCTGCTGCAGACGGCGCTTCCGCTAAGCCTGCACCCGTCAAGCGCACTCGCACGCGCAACAAGTCGCGTGGACCCGTGTCTCGCCAAGACGACAAGGCTGTCTCCGAGAAGCCCAAGGAAGATGTGGTCCCCGAGCTTGTCGACGCCGCTGCAGCCGTTTCCCAGCAGGAAGCCGCCGTGCCTGAGGCTGCCCAGGCTCCCGCTCCTTCGCGCGTGCGCCATCACAGTGTCGACGAGATTGAC
>USJP01000219.1 GCA_900555105.1 uncultured Coriobacteriaceae bacterium
TCCAAGGAGCGTTGCGAACCGTGCCGTGATGGAAGAACGGGATACGGCCCTGGGTGAGCGTGTAGGGGTAGGCCGGATCGTAGCCCGGGTCGCCCTCGACGGGAGACTCGTAAGGCTCCAGGTAGTAGGGCAGCGGGTTGTAGTTGTTGGAGAGCGGGAACACGTCGGTTGCAGGCTCCATGGTGCCCTTGCCGTCGATGGAACCCGTGAGGCCGAGCAGGATGTTGCCGTCGAAGTAGGGCTCGCAGCGCTTCGAGGTGGTGTGGAAGCCTACGGGCAGGCCCGTCTCCTCATCGGTGAAGAGGTGGGAGTTGTAGGACTTCTCAGCGTACTCCTCGATGGTCTGGTACTCGCTGGGGGCCTGGGCCTCGAAGGTCTTCCAGTCCCAGTCCTCGGTGCCGTAATAGAAGCTGCCCACGAAGTAGCCCACGTAGTCCATATACTCCTCGTAGGTCTTCCAGTAGGTGCCGTAGAACTTGCCGGCAACTTCCGGATCGAAGGAGTCGATGGCGCGCTTGTGGCCACGCTTGGCGAGGCCAGCGGCCAGCCAGGACCAGTGCATGCACTCGTCAACGGCCTCGTAGAGCTGCGTGCAGGCACGACGGATGCCGTAAGTGTTGAGACGGTCCTGAGCGTAGTTGGTCTCAAGCCACTCGGCGGTGGGAAGCACGTAGTCGGCCAGGCACACGCTCGTCGTGGTCCAATGCATGTACATGTGGACGTTGAGCTCGGTGGTCATCATGGCATCGTAGAAACGCTGGGCGTTGCCGATCATGGCCAGCTTGTTGCCAGAACGCTCGATCCAGATGCGCGGACGGTAGGGCTCACCGGTCTCGATGGCCTTGAGGACCGTGGGGATGTGCGAGGCAAGCCAGTGGCCCAGACCCTTGTGCTCGGTGTAGCCAAGACGTGCGTTGGCCTCCTCCTCGGGCATGCGCAGGGGATGGTCGGGGTGGTGCAGGCCGAACGGCTGAACAACATAGTTGCAGGGCTCGACGTAGCAGGGACGGTCCTGGACGATGGAGCCGGGCTGACGGATGCAACCCATGAGGATGTCGAGGATGGCGTCACCCTGCGCGGCCTGCGCGGAGTTGATGGTCTGGTCGGTAGCAACGCCCAGGGACACGCCGGCGTTGGGGCAGCCCTCGACGTAAATCTTGATGGCTTCCTCAATCTTGTCGGCCTCGAGCCAGCACACCTCGGCGGCCTTCTCGAGGGTCCACTCGCTCACGTGCTCCTTCATGATCTGGAACGCGGTGCGGGCGGTCTCGCCGTTGGGCAGCTCGTAGGAGCCGAACATCTCGGGGTCGATGGAGCCGTCAGCGGGGAACGGGTAGGGCATGGCGACGGCGGAGTTCGTCTTCTTGTCCCACACGACGTACTCGTCCTCGGCACCCAGACCCAGCTCGGAGGCACGGTAGGTGAGGCGGGTGTCCTCATGCACGAGGAAGGGCAGGTTCGTCCACTCACGGCAGAAGTCGTGATCCCACAGCTCGTTCTCGATGATGTAGTTGATCCAGGCGAGCATGAGCGCCACGTCGGTGCCAGGACGAATGGGGAGCCACACGTCAGCACGAGCAGCGTCGGGGGTAAGACGGGGGTCGATGACGACCGTCTTCATGCCGGCGTTGCGCAGGTCGGTGACGGCGCGGCCGGTGGAGCCGGTGCCGTGGTAGGAAGGACCAACGCCCCACATGACATAGGACTTCGTGGGGGTGCACTTGTCCTCAGGCAGCAGACCGGGCAGGTAGACCTCGGTGACAGGGCCGTCGGCAAGCGAGGTGTCGGCCGTGCCGTTGAGGCAGAACTCCATGTGGTTACGCGGCAGGTAGCACTGGGCGCAGCCAGGCTCAAAGAAGTTGCCGCCACCCCACACGGACAGGAAGCGTGCCGGCGAGAAGAACTGGGGGTTGCCGCCGCCGCCCGTGGAGCAGACGAGGGACTTGGGGCCCTCCTTCTGGTAGTACTCCCACATGACGTCGCAGATCTCGTCGATGGCCTGCTCCCAGGAGATGCGCTCCCACTGGTTGGAGCCGCGCTCGCCCACGCGCTTCATGGGGTACTTGATGCGGTTGGGGTTGTAGAGCGCCTGGATGCCGGCGAGACCTTTGGCGCATACGCCGCCCTTGTTCATGGGGTCGTCGGGGTCGCCCTCGAGCTTGATGACCTTGCCGTCCTTGACGTGGGCGATCATGCCGCAGTTGTTAAGACATGCGCGGCACATCGTACGCAGCTTCTTGACCTCGCCTTCCTCTGCCTTCGCCGGAGTGGCGGCAAGCAGGTTCGGGGCGACGTTCGTCGCCATTGCGGCGGCTGCTGCCCCGAAGGCGGCCAGGTTGACGAAGTCACGCCTGGTGATAGTCGACTCTGCCAAAACTTCCTCCCTCTATCACGGTTGAACGTACATATACAAACCCGCAGGTACACGGGGCGGAACCAAAATTGAAAACTGGAAATGCGCGTTAATCGCGCTGGAAAATGCCGTTTGCGACACCATGCCCGCCTTTTAAACGCGGTTGCTGTAGTGCGTCAGCTGCAAGGCGGATTGAGGCGTAGCGTACCGATGTACGTGAGCCTCAATCCAACGCCGCAGATGCCGTGCTACAGCAAGCGCCTACAAGAGCTGACGCCCTGCCTCCGTAATCTTCCAAGCACCGTCGCGCCACTCGATGCCGCCGGCCGTCTCCAGTGCATCAAAGAAATACTGGGGGTAGACGGTCTTGTGGCCCTTTTCGTTGGGCTGCAGCGGGGGCAGTTCGTTGATCTGCGCCTCGATCTCGTCGCGAGAAGCGCCATCTTCAGAGCTGCATGCCCACAGCATCGCGTTGAAGACTTCGCTGTAGCCGGGGCGATCCTCGTAGAGAGCGTGCATCGTGGCACCGGGAGCGTAGGCGTCGCGCAGGTCCTCGCCCTTCTCGGTAAGCGTGAGGCGCACCTCGACCTGGGCGTCATCGGGCAGGCTCTCGTCAGTCTGGGCAGCCTCAAGCGTGCCTTCGTATGCCTCGCCATTGATGAAAACCTGCTCGGCAAGCATGCGACGGCGCACGAGAATGTCCACGACGGCTGCAGGGGTGCGACCAAAAGCGGCATGCCACTTCTCCTGCGCGGCGTTCTCGAGGTCCTCACGCCTCTCAGAGTCGCCTGCCTGCTCGAAGAACCCCAGCAGGACCATCACGGGCTTCTTTAGGTGCGGGTTGTCTTTGATAAGGTCGTGCTCTGTCATCTTTCGTGCGCCTCCCTGCCAGTGAGTTCAGCTGCACACGATGCGTGCAGAGAACCTGCCTTCCTGCCCGCGCCGTCGGTTTCGCGTTGCGTCTTGCACTTCCGTGTGGGACTTGCCGTCGCTTGCGTATCTCCGTGGCGCAATTCGTACACTACAGACCCACCCCATGGTGAGCGCATGGTCTGCGAGGTGACGAATCGCCGCTCACCATGGGTGAACCGCCGATAATCACCCGTGGAAAGAGTGACTAGTCAATTGTCATTTGAGCAGGTAGATTGCGTATTTATGGACCCACTTGGCAAAATGGGAAGAAAGAGGCGCACCTATTGGGCACAGCACGACATGCAGGATTCGCTTCCTGCAACGCACCCGCGGCCTCACAGAGACGGCGCGACGTGCACGACGCCGCCACAGTGCCGACGCAGCTTTGTGCGTCAAAAAAAGCCGACCCCCAGCAATCAGCACGAGGGTCGGCCAGACAAACAGGAAAAGTATGGCAATAGAAGCGCGACGGCGGCAATCCCGTCGCAGGTTCACGGCTAGAGGGTCTATTTACAGCACACGCTGTGCCCTGCAGGCACCGCAGCATTCAAGGCTTCAAACAGCAGGAGCAACAAGGCGATTCGCACACGGTAGCCCTCGATACCGGAGCCCGGATGACTCATGAGGCGCGTCGTCGAAGGAGGCCATGGCGCACGGCAACTCCTAATGTTGGAGCTTGAATGCCTGATGAGACGCGCCATCGAAGAAGGCCGTGGCGCACGGCAGCTCTCAATGTTGGAGCTTGGATGACAA
>USJP01000220.1 GCA_900555105.1 uncultured Coriobacteriaceae bacterium
GATTCTCCCGCCCTCTGGTTTGCTTTTGGCCAAAGGTGAATGGGACTAATTTTCATCTGGGCTACCGAGGTTGCTGTGCTTATCGGGTGCGGCGTCCTGTGCATGGGGTGCCTCGAGAACGCATTGGCTGTGTGGAGCCAATCTCGCTTTTTAACACCCCATAACATCATCCCAGCTTGTTGCCTCACTTCTTTTAGGTGAGACTGGTTTGCGGCCATACTGTGAGACTAAATGGTCGGTTTGAAGTCTTCTGTGCCTCTGACGGCAGTGCCAATGTTTGAGCCAGTCGCAGCGAAGGCGGGGCATCGAGCAAGCAGGGGCTTGCCGGGTATGCCCGGGCGAAGCGCGACGAATCTATTGGCTTGACAGAAGGGGTACTACCATGCAGAACATTTCTCGCAGGAGCTTTGTCGAGACCGCCGGCATCGCCGGTGCTGCCGTTGCAGCAAGCGGCGCCATTGTTGCGAGCGCGCAGGCCGATGAGGCCGTTGAGGGAAAGACCTGGCGCGACGCTCCCGCCGTGCCCACCGATGACCAGGTTTCCGAGACGCTTGATGCTGATGTCGTTGTCGTCGGTGCCGGCGACGCAGGCCTTGTCGCAGCAACGAGCGCCATCCAGAACGGCGTGAAGAAGGTCCTCGTGCTCGAGAAGATGGAGTACTCCCGCGTCGGCGGCGGCGTCCACGGTATTCTCGGCTCCCAGTGGTCTGACGAGATCGGCATCACCTGGACGCCCGAAGAGATCGATGCCATGATCAAGGACGAGATGATCGCCTCCTGCATGCGCGCCGACGAGCGTTACTATCGCGTTTGGGCCAACCGCTCCCGCGAGGTTTTCGAGCACATTTGCGAGTGCTTCGACACCCAGTACGTGCACCTGGTGAACAACGGCAAGGCCCCTTATGACCAGAAGGCCGACGAGTACTTCTCTGAGTCGGTGTACCCGGGCCAGGGCCTGCAGGTTTCCAGCGGCGACGTCAACACCCCGCTCATCGACGGCCTGACCGCATGGATCCAGGAGCAGGGCGGCGAGATTCGCTACAGCACCAAGGGCGAGCAGCTCATCATGGAGGACGGCAAGGTTGCCGGCCTGTACGCCCTCAAGGGGGACGGCTCCTACCTCAAGGTGAACGCCTCTGCTGTCATCCTCGCCGGTGGTTCCATCGAGGGCAACGACGAGATGTTCAAGGAGTTCTGCCCCCAGGTGTATCCCATCGACTGCTCCAACTATGCTCCCGGTGACGGCAGCGCCATTCAGATGGCCGTGTGGGCCGGCGGCCAGATGCAGAATGCTCCCATCTGCACGATGGCAAACACCGCCATCAGCCCGGACGCCCCCAACGTGCCCAGTCCCATCCCCTTCATCGTTGTCAACCGCAATGGTGAGCGTTTCATGAACGAAGCCACGAGCTCCTTCTGCGTCCCCATGGCCATCATCAACCAGCCCGGCAAGGTTGCCTATCAGATTTTTGGAGCAAACTATGCCGAGGCAATCAACGAGCTTGCCATGCAGACCTGGATGGGCACCTATCTGTACAACGATGACAAAATCAAGCTGTTTGAGGAGACTGCCACCAAGGGCGACACCATCCCTGAGCTCGCCGAGGCCCTGGGCATCGATCCCGACGGCCTGCAGGCCACCGTTGACAACTACCTCGCCATGGCCGAGGCAGGCCACGACGATGAGTTCGGCGTGCCCCAGCGCTTCCTTTCCGTCGTCGCTCCCGCCGAGGGCCCCTACTGGGGCATGGAGATGCCTTACTTTGTGGACGTCGCTTGCGGCGGCGTGAAGTGCGATCCCGTGTCGGGCGCAGTCCTGAATGGGGACGGCGAGAAGATCCCCGGCCTGTATGCCGCCGGCAACACCGTGGGTGAGCGTTTTGGCATGGTGTACACCAACAACATGACCGGCCTCTCCAATGGTTTCGCCGACGTCGAGGGCTATGTGGCTGGCGAGAGCGCCGCTGCCTACATCGGTTAGATGTCGGTCGTATTAGCGTAAGGCTACGGCATGCCAAGGCCCGGTCTTCCCGTAGGGGAGGGCCGGGCCTTTTTGTGACGCTCGGGGGCTGCAGGATGGCTGGCCCTGGGGACTGCCTGGCTAGTTGTTGAGCTTGTCGAGAAGCTCTTGCCGGCTATGTACGTCAAGCTTTCGATAGAGCTGCTGGATATGGGTGCCCAGCGTGTTCTCGGAAATTCCCAGCGCCTGGGCAACGCGCGCACGCCCGTGGCCTGCGGCAAGTAAGGCAAGCACCTCAGACTCTCGTTCGGTCAAACCATAGGCAGAAGCTGTCTCGGAAACGGCGGACTCACGGGTGGCGGGCTGGGGCTCGAGCGCCGCGTCCTTGTCGCCTTCGAGGCGGTCGCCTGTACGGATGAGCAGCCACAGGGCTGAGTTGTCGGCCAGAAGGAGCATCTCGGCGATGACGCAGCCATATCCAAACATCGAGTTGAGAGCGTCGCTTGCGGCGGGCAAGGCTACCAATGCGTTACAGGATACGATGGCAAGGACCTCGGCCGCATGAATGGTGAAGCGTCCACAGCCGATAAGTTGAACGGACTGGCAGCCGGTCGCGATGACAAGTTGGATCATGAGGGCCCAGGTAGCAACGTCGAAAGTCGTGTAACCGATGGCGATTACGATGCTTTGGGCAAATCCTTGCGTGTCGATGAGACCAAGCAGCGGTGCCGCGACGAACCCTGCGATGCCAACAAGAGTGCCAACCTTGAAGATTGCGTACGACTTGAGGGGGAAGAGGGTGAGCAGTATAAAGATGACGAGCGAGGTTGCACCGCGCGCAGCAATGAGGGCGTCGGAGGAGTAATCGGCAAGGCCGACCGGCGAGAACACGGCATTTTGCTGGCAGTATCCAAAAGATAGACCAAAAAGGGCAAATGCCACTAGCAATGAGATGGGCAGGCCGCCCAGGGTGCGATGGGAACCGAAGATGGCCTCGCGGTTCTTTTGGCCTGCCTGTTTTTGAGGCGCTGCCTTGGGCAACGCGTCGTCGTGCATGAGGAACAAGACCAGGCCGCACGATATGAGGGGCAGCGCCACGGTAAAGGCCACAGCGAACCAGGCTCCAAGGCCCATGACGATGGCATCGACGAGAACGCCCAGCGCGATGGACAGGGAGACGGTGCGCCCTGCAAAGCCCGAGCCCCCGCGGGCATATATCGCTCCCCATGCAAGCTGAAAAATGCCGCACGATGCTCCTGTGCCTGCGGCACCAAGCAGGGTAAGCGGCAGCAGGCCGAGCGCCGCGCCGAAAAGAGTGGCGACGGCACCGAGAAGGGCCGAGGCGGCGGCACATGCCCAGCGACGCCGGCCGGTGTGTGATACGGGCGAAGACGCGCCGCGGCTTGACAAATGCCCACTTCTCAAACATGCAATCAAGAGTGCGATTCCGCCTGCAGCTATTGCGGTTATGAGATGAGGAAAAAACATCCAGGCAGACGATGCAAACGGGGCCAAAAACGTAGGCCTGAACACACTCGAGTCAAACCAGGACCAAAACAAGGCCGAGGCAGTGAGCACCAAGAGGTTCGAAGAGCTTTGCTCGCCTGGGTGGGCATGAGTTGAGCCTACGCCTGCTTGCTGGTTTTCTTGCATTGCGCATTCCCCTGTTCGTGCCATGTATTTGCAAGAGGCGGGTAGAGTGGCCGTCTCGCCGCTGGGTTGTGTGCCCCAGGTTGCTGGAGCAGGATTATACGTCTATGAGTTAAGGAGGGAATCGCGATTTACGCAGTGCATCTGTTGGGCTATGAGACCGGCTTCTTGATTCGTGCCCCGCCATTTGCGAGATTGCCATAGCGCCTTCGCTCTCAATCTCCTTGCCCGTCCGCTTGCCGTGTTATAACGGGGGTGGTATCTACGAGGATAGATGTGTAAGGAGAGTCTGTGGCAAGGCAAGGGGTTGAAGGTTTGGGGGAACAGGGCCTGGACTCTGCGGAGACAGAACCGCTGCGTGCATTTCTCTCGGTAGTGCAGAGCCTTTCTGGAGATGCC